>NZ_LNUO01000038.1:0-45290 GCF_001462175.1 Psychrobacter sp. ENNN9_III | reverse complement strand
ACCTGATAAGAGGTTGCTTTTTTTATAAAGTCTAAACAATATTTTTGTTGTTATACAACAAACTAATCTTAGCTTTTATATAATCTTTTAAAATGAAAAGTATTGATCAGACGATCAAACTTGACAGAGATAAGATTAAAGTGCTTCGATTTGCTCAGCTTGTGGTCCTTTCTTACCATCACCTAAGATGAAAGACACTTTTTGACCTTCAGCTAGAGTTTTGAAACCGTTACCTTGGATAGCGCTGTAGTGAGCAAATACGTCTTGTCCACCGTTGTCTTGAGCGATAAAACCAAAACCTTTAGCTTCATTAAACCACTTTACAGTGCCTTCAACTTTATCTGACATAAATTTTCCTAACTCTTTAACTGTTGATGAGACTTGTGTCATCACCGATTAATTGACAAATACTCAGTCGAATTTTAAGCAAATGCTAAGACTAAAACCAGTGTTATATCTTGAAGATATATGACTATTTCCGTCTACAACTCCCTAAGTACAAGTTTAGTATACCAGCTTTTATTGTGATCAGGATGTTAAATTGCGAGTTTTTGTAAAGGTATAGTTATTCATTTAGTAAACTTGTGTAACCGAATATAGCACTTTTAATAATATATTTATGAATCAAATATAGGCAACCAAGGAAGTGCTAAGACAAATAAACATAATCCAAAGAATATTAAAGCAAATGACTGGCTATAAGCGATATATTTAGAAGGTATTACCAAATCCTCAGGAGAGTCTGGAATACCACGAAGTTTAAGCAAGCGTGTTCCATAAACCCAACCAAAAACCGTATAAAGACCATAGGCTGCTGGTACAGTTGTCGCTAATGGCGATAAATCAATCACATATATCATGACTATAGAAACGAAAAACCATGAAGTGTCTAATAGTGAGCTGAATTGAAAAAATAAAGATTTAGGCAGCTTACCATTGCTACGCTTGAGCATCTCGCCTTCTATCCAAATCAGAACGGCAACGACAGCACTGAAAGTAATATATGCGAATTGCGGCGTTAGCCAGTCTGGAAAAGATATTTGCACAGCATATAACCTATAATATAAATAAAAAAAATAAAGAAAAACGATTAAATACCATTATGTCTAAGCTTATTATTTTGTAAGAATTAACTTTTGCATAAGTGGTATATCGGTTGTTTACATTGGGTGATAATTGTAAGTTTTCAAGCGCTATTCTTATTACTTTTAAATTTAATGGGGTATTTCATTATTTTAATACCAGTACCTTTTGTTTACACTCATCAAAATTAGTTATACTAACGATTATATGGCATTAAAAAACCCATGTTATCTCACAATAACATGGGTCTTAATAATAGCTTAGTAGATAATTATTTAGTTTTTGTCTTTATCAATAATTTTATTACCACCAATCCAAGGCATCATACCGCGTAGCTTCGCACCTGTCTTCTCAATCTCATGTTCAGCGTTGTTACGCCGACGGGCTGTCATAGATGGATAGTTTGTAGCACCCTCACTGATAAACATTTTAGCGTATTCACCAGACTGGATACGCTTTAGTGCGTTACGCATGGCTTCGCGTGATTGCTCGTTGATGACCTCTGTACCAGTCACATACTCGCCATATTCTGCATTATTACTGATTGAATAGTTCATATCAGCGATACCGCCCTCATACATGAGGTCGACGATGAGCTTAAGCTCATGTAAGCATTCGAAGTATGCCATTTCTGGCGCGTAACCAGCTTCTGTCAGGGTTTCAAAGCCCATTTTGACCAGTTCAACAGCACCGCCACATAGTACTGCTTGCTCACCGAACAAGTCAGTTTCAGTCTCGTCTTTAAAGGTTGTTTCGATAATACCTGAACGACCGCCACCAACACCAGCAGCATAAGACAATGCCAACTGCTTAGCTTGACCTGACGCATCTTGATAAATAGCGATAAGGTCTGGGATGCCGCCACCTTTAACAAACTCAGAACGTACCGTATGTCCTGGTGCTTTTGGTGCTACCATGATGACATCTAGATCACTGCGCGGCACTACTTGGTTATAATGAATAGCAAAACCATGAGCAAAAGCGAGCGTCGCGCCCTCTTTGATATTTGGCTCAATCACATCATTATAAAGCTGCTTTTGAAACTCATCTGGTGTCAAAATCATAACGACGTCAGCGGCTTTTACTGCCTCTTCTACTTCAGACACTTTTAGGCCCGCGTTTTCAGCTTTTCTCCACGAACCAGAGTTAGCACGGAGACCAACTGTTACATCCACACCAGATTCTTGTAAGTTCAAGGCATGAGCATGCCCTTGTGAGCCATAACCAATAATAGCCACTTTTTTGCCTTGGATGATGGATAGATCACAATCTTTATCATAAAAAACGTTCATAGGTAGAGTCCTTTTCCTCAATTATGGGAAGCCATGGGTAGTAAATACTTATATCGTGTTTATTTTTTAAAATAGTAAACAATATAAACCTAGTAATAAATTTATTTAAAAAAAAATAATATTAAACGCTCAGGGTCTTCTCGCCGCGAGCAATACCAATTACGCCTGAACGTACCACTTCTAGCACACGCTCACGACCGATAGTATCAATAAAGCCATCAAGCTTAGCAGTATCACCAACGATTTGGATAGTATATAGATTAGCATTTACATCGACGATTTGAGCACGGAATATATCAGCACTACGTTTAATTTCTTCACGCACACTGCCAGTGGCGCGAACTTTAATCAACATAAGCTCACGTTCGACGTGTACATTTTCAGATAGATTCAATACTTTAATCACTTCAATCAGTTTATGCAACTGCTTGGTAATTTGCTCAATTTTTTCTGGTGAAGTAATCGTTGTTACTGTCAAGCGTGAAATAGAGGGATCTTCCGTTGGCGCGACGTTTAAGGTCTCAATATTGTAACCACGTTGAGAAAACAAGCCAACCAACCGCGACAACGATCCCGCTTCGTTTTCTATTAATACCGAAATCAGATGTTGTTGCATTAGGTACGCTCCCCTTTTGATAACCACATATCACGCATCGTTTGACCTGCGACTTGCATCGGATATACATGCTCATTACGATCAACGTAGACATCGATGAACACAAGCTTGTCTTTCATTGCCATTGCCTCAGCTAACTGTTCTTCCATTTTTTCAGGGTCAGTGATTTTGATACCAACATGACCATAACTTTCAGCCAACTTAACGAAGTCAGGCAATGAATTCATATACGAATGAGCATGGCGACCCTCATATAGCATATCTTGCCACTGCTTAACCATACCCAACTGAGCGTTATTGAGGTTCAAAATCTTAACTGGTAAATCATACTGCAGACACGTTGACAGCTCTTGAATATTCATCTGAATTGAGCCTTCACCTGTAATACAGACGACATCACGCTCTGGTCTTACAAGCTTCGCTGCCATAGCGTACGGCAAGCCGACACCCATGGTACCAAGGCCACCTGAGTTAAGCCATTGACGCGGCTCGTTATAAGTATAATAAAGTGCAGCAAACATTTGATGCTGACCGACATCACTCGTAATAATTGCATTACCTTCGGTGATTTTGCACAAGGCCTGTACCACGTTTTGCGGCTTGATACCATTTTCAGTATCAGTGTCATAACGTAGCCCATGACGCTTGCGCCACTCGTTAATCTGAGACCACCAATCTAACAATGCATGTTGCTCTAACTCTTTATCTTCCCCAATAATAGATAGCATATCGCTCAGTACAGACTTTACATCACCAACGATAGGAATATGCGCAAAGATAGTTTTTGAGATAGAAGCTGGATCAATATCTATATGGATGATTGTCGCATTTGGACAAAACTTTTTGACATTATTGGTTACGCGATCATCAAAACGTGCCCCAACTGCTAAAATGACATCTGCATGATGCATAGTCATGTTAGCTTCATAAGTACCATGCATGCCAAGCATTCCTAAGAACTGACGATCAGAACCAGGAAAGGTACCAAGACCCATCAAAGTATTAGTAACTGGCAAGTTCAAACGATGAGCAATATCTTTTAACTCTTCATGAGCCTTACTCCAAATAACGCCGCCACCTGCATAAACAACGGGACGCTTCGCTGCTAGTAAAGTCTCAACAGCTCTTTTTATCTGACCGCTATGACCCTTAACAGATGGCTGATAAGATCTTACAAACACATCTTTTGGATATTCGTAGGCATATTTTTCGCTGGGTGCAGTCATGTCTTTAGGCACATCAATGACGACAGGGCCTGGACGACCAGACTGAGCGATGTAGAAAGCTTTTTTGATGATTGAAGGGATTTCGCTGGCATGACGAACTTGAAAGCTATGTTTGACAATCGGACGTGACACCCCGACCATATCAGTTTCTTGAAACGCATCTTCCCCGATCAAACTACTTGGCACCTGACCTGCAATAACAACCATCGGTACTGAGTCCATAAACGCTGTCGCAATAGCAGTCACTGTATTCGTAGCGCCAGGCCCTGATGTCGCCAATACAACACCTGTATTACCAGTTGTTCGCGAATAAGCATCAGCCATGTGTCCTGCTGCTTGCTCATGACGGACTAAGATATGTTCAATATTATCTTGTTGGAACAGTGCATCATATATGTGTAAAACCGCGCCACCTGGATAGCCGAAAATATACTCGACCCCTTCATCAGTTAGCGATTGCACCAACATCTCTGCACCAGATAGCATCACAGGCTGGGTGCTATCCTCAGCAATACGTTGTTGTTTCTCATCGAAATGCTTGGCGGCATTACCCGTTTGAGTATGGCCGGTCATGTTCGGACTTTGCGTGGTTTGCGTCACTGTCATCACCTTATCAATAATATGTGATCACCATGTCGGAGCATAACTGTACGATAAGACAGCAAATTACTCAAACATAGCAATTTATATGGTCAGTTTTTGATAGGAGTTTATCGATGTACATGACAAGATGCTAGTTAAAGCACTTTTAATAGAAGCTTATTATTCATAGGACATGTAGGAATATTAAAACAATCAGATATCCATACTAACGACAATATAGATTGCCTAAATACAAGCGACATACCGATAAGACGGTTACACTCTGTATTACATATAACAGGGTGAATACGCAGTATTTGATTTTTAATATTCAAAAATAATAAGTTTATCTTAGTCATTGTAGACCGATGAGTCCGGAGACAGTAAGTACAGTTAAGAATGAAGACTGTGGCAGTCATTATTCATACTACGCTATGCTACTGTCACAAAGAGCATAAAACTGTAGAGACTGCTGATAAGCAGTAACCAGTAATTATCCTCAAGTGCTACGGCAATATCATAAAAGCCGCTCACTGACCAATCAACTGTTCTTATATTCGGTGGTTTAAGCCCTATTGTCAAGAAAAACTTGTGAAACCTATCCTTAACTATTAGTTATTAAATAATGTACATTTAACATTACTTTTTGTTAGAATCGACATATATTGTATACTCATTGTAATTTATACAATGATACGTTTACGCTTACATATGGATATTTTTATTCATTAAAAGGATTGCTAGCATGGCATACTCATCCATGATTCATACTGTCAATAAACTGTTAGTTGGCATTATTACCACTTGTATATTTGTTCTACCTATGAGTGCAAGTCATGCTATTCAAGTTTACAAATCCATTGGCACGCATGGTGAGGTCAAATATAGTCAACATGCACCGCAAAATGCACGGAATATCGAGGTAATTGAGTTCCGTAGTGATGGTAGAGAAACGAATGCAGGACAAATGGCCGGAAAAACAGAAGCCAACCAGAACAGCAATACCCTAAGCGCTGAAGAACAACGAGTTGCGCAACTTGAGGCGCGTATTAAAGATCAAGAAGCACAGGCAAATGCTCAGCGCTGCCAATCGTTACGTAACAACTTAACCAATTTAAATGTCGGTGGCCGTATCTATGAGATGGATGCAAACGGTAAACGCCAGTATTTAGATGGACGAGAGATTGAACTTAAGCGAGAGCGTGTACAACAAGCGATTGGACAGTATTGTCAAGGTACAGAGACTTAAGTACAGCTAACTTTAGTAATGAGCATATCTCATTACCAAAGCTGTCTTTAACGAAGTTTATATTACTTAGTAAGTTATTTTTTGCATGATATGACGTATGGCTGCTGGCATATCTTGAGCTTGCAAGCCGCGTTGTCCAACCAATAACTGCTCTTTACTTACATGCTTATATGTCGCAGCATCATATGAATTTTGATGAACCAACATATCACCTGCTAATGCATGGATCATCACTGCTTGACGCAAGTTACTCTGCTCACTATCTAAGTCTTCTTGCGCCAATAATCCTGCAACCACTCCAGATAGTATATCCCCCATTCCAGCTGTTGCCATCCCAGCATTACCAGCACCGCAAACATATATGTTCTCTTGCTCTAAAATAAGCGAGCCTGCGCCTTTTAATACCCAATTGCCACCATACCAATTAGCGCATTGTTGTATAGCTGACAATCTGTCGTTTTCTATCTCACTAATCTCTTTATTTAATAATTTGGCTGCTTCACCACTATGTGGCGTTAAACAAACCTTGTACGTCTTACTGTACTCTCGCAGTTCAGTAACAATGTCGTGTTTCTCTATGTGTAGCGCTGCTAAATGATATAGACCGTCGGCATCGATGACTAACGTACTCTTATGCGTCATTACCGCGTGCACGTAACGGATAAATAGTATTTTTGCTTTTTCATCGCGACCAAGCCCTATACCGATCGTAACGACGCTTGCACTTTCAATTAAACGCTCAACGCCCTCTTGATCGTGTAGGTCAATTGTCATCGCATCAGGTAACGAAGTCAATAACGCGCTGTGAAAGGCTTGATGACAGGCAACGGTTATTTTACCAGTCCCAGTTGCCATCGCACTAGAAGCAGTCAGAATTGCGGCACCACCCATACCTTGAGAGCCATCAATACGATTGCCTCCAATCACTAAGACATGACCATAGCTACCTTTATAACTGTTATGACAACGCGGCGTCAGATGCTGGGCATCTTTAAGCAATACTGCAACAGGTTCAATAGATGCATAAGGTAACAACGGTATATCAATTATTTCTCCACTATAATCCATACCATCTTTGGTATGCAGACCAAACTTACGCGCAATCAAACATAAAGTAATATCCGCTTGTATGGCTAATTTCTCAAATACTTGTCCAGTAGAAGCGATTAGACCACTTGGAATATCAACGGCAATGGTTAAAGCGTCAATCTGCTGAGCCGCATTATTAAATGTTACAATTGCTTGTTCATACAAACCTTTTGGCGCACGATCTAAACCAATACCAAATAGTGCATCGATATAGATATCAGCCTGCAAGGCCATATCCAATTGATCATTTTCATTTTGATAACCTTGCATGTCTTCAAAGCGTTGGTAAGGACAGTTCATGCCTAAAGCCTTATGCTGAGCCTTTGTTGCATCATTGACTGTTTCTTGGCTCTTTTGATTGTTATCTGCCCGATTATCCACTTCTACGCCGACTGTTATCACTTGTACTTGCCAGCCCGCTTGCTGTAGATAATGAGCAATCAACCAACCATCTCCGCCATTATTACCTTGCCCTACCCAAATACACACGCTAGGCTGACGAGCCATATAATAATGATGTCTGGCGTAGCGCTTCGTTTGCGCCTTGACTCGTTCATAAAGCGGTATAATACATTGTGCCATTTGCCAAGCAGCTTGTTGCATCAAACCAAAGCTATCATATCCTTGTGCAAACCATGCTTGCTCCATGGTATAAACTTGGTCGCTAGCGTATAAAGCGATAGGCAATGACGAGTACGGGCACTGTGCTGCGGATTGTGTTGATGACTGCATAATATTCCTTTTTCTTATTTTATGAATATATAAACTGCTAGGATATAAATATAACAAAAACATATCTAGTTTTATGTATTAATACTAACAACCCAATATTTCATTTTTATGGTTGCATAGGCAGTAATCTGGCCTATCATAGCTGCTATAACATCATTATTGATGTATAAACTCACAAACTAGTACCCTCTAATATGAACAATAAATCATCAACCAAACAGCATACAATGCATTCCTCTAGTCAGCAAACGAGCGTTAATATTGAAGTTACCAATACTCCTGTATTTGCTACTGCAGTAGAGGTAAAACAATGGATTAAGTCTGAGGCACAAGCTTTAGGATTCGCTGACTGTGGGTTCTTATCCGTCCATCATCCTTTATTTGCTCAGCAGATTGAGCAGCTACAACAGTGGTTAGACAAAGGATATGAAGGGCAATTGCAGTTTATGCACAATAATCATGATTTAAGAGCACATCCTGCTAAGCTCGTTGCAGGCGCACAAACCATCATCAGCGTACGTATGGACTATCTAACCCAGACACCAGTGCCACGCACTGTCACCGATAACGATTACCCTAATCAGGGTATCATTGCACGTTATGCACGAGGCCGAGACTATCATAAGACGATGCGTAGCCGTTTAAAGCAATTGGCACTTAAGATTGAAAACAAGCTCCCTGAATGGCAGCATTTAAACATTGGCGCCGAGTCAGATTTTGTTTTTCGTCCGTTTAGTGATTCTGCTCCTATTTTTGAGCGACCAATAGCAGATGCAGTTGGTCTTGGTTGGACAGGCAAGCATACTTTACTTCTGAATAAATCGGCGGGCTCTTTCTTTGTATTAGGCGAGTTATTTGTCAGCCTTAACTTGCCTGATGACAAGACAGTCAATGCACATTGTGGCAGTTGTAGCGCTTGTATCGACATTTGTCCCACGCAGGCGATCGTCGCTCCTTATAAGCTTAATGCAGCTGCATGCATCTCATACTTGACCATTGAGCACGAAGGGGCAATAGATATAAAGTACCGGCGCGCCATAGGTAATCGAGTATTTGGCTGTGATGACTGTCAGCTTATTTGTCCTTGGAACCGTTACGCCAATCTGACATCGGTAGATGACTTCGCCCCTAGACATAATTTTGATAATATTGGCTTAATTGAGCTGTGGCAGTGGCAAGAGTCTGACTTTTTAGAATATACCAAAGGCAGTCCAATTAGGCGGACAGGATACGTTAATTTTTTGCGAAACATTGCTATCGGATTGGGTAACGCTAATCCTAGTTTAGATGTGATTAACCAATTACAGTCCAAACTAGGATACAACAAAATGCTTGATGAACATATTAATTGGGCAATTACAGAACAGATAGAAAAACTTAGTAATGGTAATAAATAGCATGTTTTATACTATCGAAAAAAGCGTAATAAGATACACATAAGAATCGGACAATAAAAAACGCCTCTTGTGCTAAAAGGCGTTTTATTTGGACCAACTATATTATAATGAGTTCATATATTCTAAGTTATTGTAGTTATAAAAATTATTCTAATTTGTCTCAACTATGGCTTAGGAATGCGTAATACTTGCCCTGGATATATCTTATTTGGATCAGATAACATAGGCTTATTGGCTTCAAATATCTTCATATAGTCACCAGATGAACCATACACCTCTTCGGCAATTTTAGACAAGCTATCGCCAGACTTTACAGTATACATCGTGGACTCAGGCGCATCTTCTTCGATGTCGATATTATCAATAACCTTTGCTACATTCTGCACATTACCAATCGCGATGATGGCTTTTTCACGATCTGCTTGAGTCTTAGCATTACCGCTAATTTCAGCTGTATCGGTTGAACCATTGTATTTAACTTTTAAGTTATCGAGATTAAGATTCTGTTGTTGAATACGGCGCAATAAAATATTGGCAACCGATTGAGCAGAAGGTTCTGTGGTCTTTACTGGTGTATTAGCATCTGCTTTAGTTTCTGATTTTGCATCGTGTTTGTCATCATCACGATTAAAAATCTTATCTCCAATATCTTTTGCAAAACTGAACATACCCATATATATACTCCTTCAAGTCTTATTTGTTAGTTATTTTTTATATTTTAAAATTATGATCGGTGACAGACCAATTTTAGCTGCTACCATCACAATAAGTATAACAAAGTGAAAAAAGTAAAAAAGCTTTAGATAGTAAAAGTATGTTGGATAATGTTACTTCCACATAGATTGTGTTAATGTTAGTGCTATTATAGATTGGACGACATAAATTCTAGCAATGTAAGAAAAAATTTTCATATTATAAACAAACTATGGCATTTAGACCTTCTTCAAAACATAAAAAAACCGCTTATCAATAAAGATAAACGGTTTAGCAAAACTTGCTGTAGTCATATTATAAATAGACTATAAAGCAACAGTGGCTTATAGTTGAGCTTGAACGTAATCGATTGCTTTTTGTACCGTAGTCAATTCTGCTGAATCTTCATCAGGAATAGTAATGCCAAAATCACTTTCAAACGACATAACAAGCTCAACTAAGTCCAGTGAATCCGCACCTAGATCTTCCATGAAAGAAGCGTCATTGCTGATGTCTTCAACATTCATACCCAACTGCTCTGCTACTGCTGATTTTACTCTTAACTCAGTATCATTACTCATATAAACTGCTCCTTTATCTATTAATTTTAAAAACTATCATCTAGCTATTTTTTGAGCTGATAATGTCTGGTCAAATACGGTATTTTATCTCAGAGATAAGACTTTAACACAGTTTGACCCATTTCGATTTATTCAATGTTTTATGAAACCCTTTATAACGCAGGTCTGAAACATAAAAATATGCGTCATTATAACACCATTAAATACAGTTTACACTCGTTCACGCAAGTTTTTATTATACGAGTGTAAACGATATTTTTATCCTACTTATAGCACTACATGTACATGCCACCGTTGACAGGTATAACGGCTCCAGTAATATAACTCGCTTCATCACTAGCCAAGAATAGTGTTGCTGCTGCAATATCTTCTGGCTGCCCCAAACGTCCGATAGGTACAGCATCCAACATAGAATTTAGTAAGCGTTCGTCCAGCTCATCTGTCATATCAGTCTCAATCAGTCCTGGTGCTACACAGTTGATAGTTACTTGACGAGAGCCAATCTCACGTGCCAAAGTACGACTAAATCCTTCTACGCCTGCTTTTGTAGCAGCATAGTTAGACTGTCCAGCATTGCCCATTTTTGCAACCACTGAACTGATATTAATAATACGGCCACGACGAGCTTTCATCATGCCGCGTACTGCCCGTTTACTCATGCGATAAACTGAGGTTAGGTTGGTGTCAACCACACTGTCCCAGTCTTCATCTTTCATACGCATTAATAACCCATCTTGGGTAATACCTGCGTTGTTTACTAATACTTGTACGGCACCATATACACTTTCAATCTCTTCAAACAACTTATCAATTTGTGCCGCATCACGAACATCCAAAACTCGGCCAATACCCCCTGAATCATGCAAATAATCGTCGATAAGAGCAGCACCCTTCTCTGTGGTCGCTGTTCCAATGACAAAATGCCCTTCTTTCGCAAAACGTTTAGCAACTGCCTTACCGATACCGCGACTTGCACCACTAACTAATACAATCGTACGACTCATGATAACACCTCCATCAATTTTTCCATGCGAGCAGGCTTGTCTACTGGATAACTTGTAATTGGCTGCGTTTGTCGCTTAGCGAGATTACTCAGCACGTTACCACTACCGCACTCAATTAATATATTTATTTGTTTGTCTGCCAGCTCTTGCATGGTCTTTGACCACAATACAGGTTCACTAAGCTGTTCTGTTAATGCTTGTTTGATACTTTGGACACTAGTCTCAATACGAGCATGACGGTTTTGGATAACAGGAATGTTGGCTTGATCAAATTTAATAGCAGCCAATTCTTCTGCCAGTGCTTGGCTTGCTGGTGCCATTAATGCACAGTGTGAAGGAACGCTCACTTTTAAAGGAATCGCCTTTTTGCCAGTATTTTGCACCTTATCAATAACAGCCGTTACCCCAGCAGCATTACCAGATATGACAACTTGACCTGGGCTGTTAAAATTAGCAGCACCCACAACAGCGCCATCAACATGTTCAGTCGCTTGCTCACATAACGTTTCAACGCGACTGTCTTCGAGTCCTAATACTGCTGCCATTGCAGTATCAATATCGGCTACTGCCTCTTGCATCAGCTGGCCACGCTTATGTACCAGTTGCACAGCATCGGTTAATGATATAACACCAGCAGCACAAAGTGCACTATATTCACCTAACGAATGGCCTGCTAAATAAAGGGGCTCCTTATCTAGTTTATCTTGCAGGATACGCCATATAGCAATACTGGCTGTTAATAACGCAGGCTGAGTATATTGAGTCTGGTTTAGCTGTTCTTCATCTTGACATATTGCCCATAAGTCTTCACCTAAAGCCTTGCTGGCTTCAGCAAAAGTGTCGTGTACTTGTGGGTATATTTCTGCAAGCTCAGCAGTCATATTGACCGCCTGAGCTCCTTGTCCAGGAAAGATTACTGCAATACGATGGGGTGAGGTTATTACTGTATCAGGTGCAGATGCCATAGCCAATATTCCTTAAGTAATTGAAGATATTCTTAAAATAGACTGAGGATGATTATAAAACAAAATTCTAATGTGTCGCTTATTACAGCGAATTATTACAAACTATACACTGCTCTGCATAATTATTATAGCAAGTCATGAAATCACAGTAATACAAACTGAATAAATCACCAAAAATACTATTGATAAAACCTTGTGACTATTAACCATCGTTATAAGCGCTTGTTAACAGTTATAGACTCATAAATGACACATAATAAAAAACCAAGCTATCTAGCTATCTTACATGCGATAGCGAAATAACTTGGTTTTCATAAGCTCAATATATATTGTTTAATAAAGAATATATTGGATGGCAGTAAATAAATAAAAATACTACCATCACTGTATATCAACTATCAAACAGACAATAATTTAAGCTTCTTGACTAACCTTAAACAGTTGACGACCACGATAAAAACCATCTTTGGTCATATGATGACGACGATGTTTTTCACCAGTAGTCGCATCTACGCTTAGCTCAGCCACGCTCATGTGGTGGTGTGAACGGCGCATGTCACGACGAGAACGGCTTTTACGACTTTTTTGAACAGCCATGATATAGCTCCTATACTTAAAGGGATAAGCTTAAAATTCAGCTTTAATCGATACTGACAGAGGCTATATAATCACAACAACCTAAGTCTTACGCATCATCAAATATTTTACGATATACATCAAACACTAACTAATTATAAAATCTATAGATAATTTGGTTAATCTTTAACTGCATATAGTATGTTGCCAGAATGCAATAAACCGGACATTATACGCATGTTTGGACGAATAATAAAGCATTGACTGCCATTCTTATGTACAAAAAAGATAAAAAACCATTGTCAATAAGAAAACCACCCATACAACTTCATTGTTATGATCAATGTTTTAGACTACTCGCTGTCTTTATATAGCCATTACTATAATTTACCTTTTAACGCTGCTAATGCTGCAAAAGGATTTTCACTCTCTTCTTCTTCAGGTATTTCACCGAACTGCTCAACCACCATTTCACAATCATCATGTTTTGGTGCCAACGGTGTCTTTAATAAGATTTCATCTTCTATTAGTTTTTTGAAAGGCAGCAAACGCTCTGGGGATTGTTCAGTGATGATCTCCTCAAGCAATAGATAATCCTGGTCATCATCAACCAAGCTGGCCTGACTATCATCCTCAAGTAAGGCGATATCATAGTCGTCAGACAAGTCTACCGCAACTGGACGTAGGCAGCGCTGACAAGTTAACCACACCTCTCCAGTTAGGGTAAATCTCAAATGCAAAACATTATTACGACGGTACAATTCAGCGTCAAGCTGTGTCATTGCCTGCTCGTGTTCTGTATTTAATGTACTGACCAGACGATCAAAGATACGTGGATCAACACTTCCTGACCATTCAAAACCAGTGTCAGCCCATTTATCTAAAGAAATATGCTCAGGTATGCTGTTAGATGCAGTTGCTTTGTTGTCAGCGTGAAGTACTGAAGGTTTACTTTCTGGAGTGCATGACATACGCGGCCTCATTCATAAAAACGGTGTATAATATTGTTTGCCATACTAACGGAAAGTGCCCTACTGTGCTAGCGCTAGTATGTTAAGATTTTTTGGTGAATTATCTGTCTGCGATTGTTTTATTTCTCACTTTTTATTCTAAGTCTTATAACTTTTATTCTTTATTGAGCCTATATTTTATTTATGAATTTGCCGAACAATGACTTTCAATTTTCAACCCTACTTTCTCCTATCAAATCAGATGCATTGCGACAACATCTTGAGCAATTATCTGTTTATACCAATGATATATCTACTGATGCATCAATCACGATAAAACAAAACCTGTCTCTATGGAAACAACAGTGGTTTATGTTATCTACAGAACGCGATGAATTTGTAGCTGACGATAACAATGAGGGTTTGGCGCTCTTAGAAGATAGTGAAAAGACCAGTACCAATTGGCTCATAAGGCTGTTTAATACGCTGTTTTCTGACAAGCACGTCATCCTAGCGCGTAGTAATGGAGAACCAGAGTATTTTCCTGCAGTCGGACATGAGCCAGCTAGAATCGAATTTGCGCATGGTTATTTTGCCAGCGCCTTACATGAGATTAGCCATTGGTGCGTGGCTGGTGACGCTCGTAGAGAGTTGCCAGACTTTGGCTACTGGTATGCACCCGATGGTCGATCTGCCGCCCAGCAGCAGGCATTTGAACGTGTAGAAATCAAACCACAAGCATTAGAGTGTCTCTTTACCTTAGCCTGCGGTCGCCATTTTAGAGTATCGCAAGACAATTTGTCTGCCGACTTCGATACCAGCGGCAGTACCTTTGCCCTTGATGTTTATAACCAAGTCGAGAATTACATAGCCAAACCCCATACTCTGCCTCGTGATGCAAAAACGTTATTGCATACTTTGCTCAGCGTTTGTGTAACGGGCTAGACTGCCTTGGCTGACATAAATTTAGGCTTACGACTTACCTATCCTTCGTTAACGATTCTCAACGCTTGGTAACGCCTTGCCACTAAACTTATATCTACCCTAAGCTATACTGATAGGTAAAGCAGCGTATTTATCTATATGTTTATGATTTTAATACTACTGCTTCATTGTTGTTTAGTTCATTAAATATAAAATCTTGATCCAATCAATATTCATATGCATAAAACCAATAACTATAAATAAGGAGTCATCATGCAAGTATTTTATGTTCATCCAGAAAATCCGCAGCCACGTCTCATAGAACAAGCTGCTGAACTACTACGCAAAGATCAACTGATGATCTACCCAACAGATACCAGTTATGCTTTTGGCTGTCGTTTGGGCGCAAAAGACGCACTAGAAAAGCTAAAAATGATACGCGAACTTGATGATAAGCACCAATTTACCCTACTTTGCCGTGACTTAAGCGAAATCGCTAACTATGCTACGGTAGACAATGTTCAATTTAAACAGCTTAAAGCCCATACCCCAGCGCCAATTACTTTTATCTTGAACGCTACCAAAGATGTGCCCAAAAAACTGGCTCATGCTAAGAAAAAAACCATCGGTATTCGAGTGCCCAGTAACCCAATTGCCCAAGCACTTTTAGAAGCAATGGATGAGCCTATTTTAACCAGTTCATTAATACTGCCCAACCGTGATGATATACTTGATGATCCTTTTGAGATTGAAGAATTACTAGGTAATCAAATCGACGGTCTAATTAATGCAGGTGTAAAGACTACTAAGCTGACTACTATTATAGATATGACCAGCAGCCAGCCTGAGATTGTCAGACAGGGTGCTGCCAATGTCGATTCGCTGTTATTGTGATTAGCAAAGAACGTAATATACAAAAAAAGGCTCCAATTTAATTGGAGCCTTTTTTATAAATTATATCGTCAATACAAAATTAGTCGCGATCAACCAATTCTACATAAGCCATTGGCGCGTTGTCACCGTCACGATGACCGCATTTTACAATACGCAAATAACCACCTGGACGAGTTTGGTAACGAGGACCTAACGTGCCAAATAGTTTGCCTACCATAGCTTTGCTACGCATACGGCTAAATGCTAAACGACGATTTGCAACGCTGTCTTCTTTAGCCATAGTGATTAATGGCTCTGCAACGCGACGTAGTTCTTTAGCTTTTGGTAATGTTGTTTTGATCAGTTCATGCTCAAATAATGAGTTGGTCATGTTCTGAAACATTGCCTTACGATGACTGCCGGTACGACCCAGCTTGACTCCACTCTTACGATGGCGCATAGTCAAATATCCTTAAAGTTTAACGGCTACGATAAGAAAAGCGATCATCAACACGTAAATCAGCTGGTGGCCAGTTGTCTAGACGCATCCCAAGCTCTAAATCTTTAGACGCTAGTACGTCTTTGATTTCGGTCAATGATTTCTTACCAAGATTTGGGGTTTTTAATAGTTCAGTCTCTGAACGTTGTACCAAATCACCGATATAGTAAATGTTTTCAGCTTTCAAGCAGTTTGCTGAGCGAACCGTTAGTTCAAGATCATCCACAGGGCGTAAAAGCACTGGATCAACCTCTTCTTTTTCTTTCACAGGCTCAGGCGCTTCTTCAGCTTCTAGGTCAACAAAGATAGAAATCTGTTGTTGTAAAATAGTGGCTGCTTTACGAATTGCTTCTTCTGGATCTATAGTGCCATTGGTTTCAAGCTCAACGATAAGACGATCAAGATCAGTACGCTGCTCAACGCGAGCGTTTTCGACCTGATAAGCAACACGTAGCACAGGACTAAAGCTTGCATCAAGCTTTAAGCGTCCAATTGCTTTAGTATCACCATCTTCACGGCGCTGGTTTGCTGGCTCATATCCACGACCCATTACTACGCGCAAACGCATCTTAAGATGACCACGCTCACTTAATGTACCCAACACCAACTCTGGATTGATGATATCGACATTATGCGGTAACGCGATGTCTGCAGCAGTAATAGTGCCTGGACCTTGTTTATCCAAGGTCAAGAATACTTCATTTTGGTCATGAAGCGTAATTGCTAAGCCTTTTAAGTTCAAAAGCAAGTCAAGCACGTCTTCTTGTAGTCCTTCAAGCGTTGAGTATTCATGGTCAACACCATCAATCTCGGCTTCAATGACTGCAGCACCAGGTAATGAAGATAATAAGATGCGACGTAGAGCATTACCTAAGGTATGCCCAAAGCCGCGTTCTAACGGTTCGAGCGTGACTTTCGCAATCGTTTCATTAACCGTATCCACATTAATGGCGTTCGGCGTTAGAAACTCAGTTGCATTTAGCATCATGATGTCACCTCGATTTATTAAACTGGTTTAATTAACGTTAATTGCCCAACGCCATGATTATGACATTGAGCGATACGTCATTTACTTAGAGTATAGCTCAACGATCAAGCTTTCATTGATTTCAGCAGGTAGATCAATACGATCAGGCGCTTGTTTAAACGTACCCTGTAATTTGCTGTGATCAACATCTAGCCATTCTGGAATACCACGTTGTGACGCCAGTTCAATAGCGTTTTTAATACGTAGTTGTTCGCGAGATTTCTCTTGGATAGCGATGACATCACCATCTTGAAGCTGAATTGATGGAATGTTCACACGAACAAATTCATCACGACCAGCCTTTTTTACCATAACAGTACGGTGACTAACTAGCTGACGTGCTTCAGCGCGAGTTGAGCCAAAGCCCATGCGGTAAACCACATTATCTAGACGGCTCTCAAGCATTGCTAGTAGGTTTTCACCAGTAGCACCACGCTTACGAGCGGCTTCTTTATAGTAATTAGCGAACTGACGCTCTAATACACCATAAATACGTTTAACTTTCTGCTTTTCACGCAGCTGTAAAGCATATTCTGAAGTCTTGTTACGGCTAACACCGTGTTGACCTGGTGGACGTCCAGCTTTCTTTGTTTTTACGTCATATGGTTTAACACCAGACTTAAGGCCTAAGTCTGTACCTTCACGACGTGATAATTTGAGTTTTGGTCCAATATAGCGGGCCATTGTTATGTCTCCTATAAGCTCTTATAATAAAAAGCTTCGTCTTTAATATTAGACGCGGCGCTTTTTCGGCGCACGGCAACCATTGTGTGGGATTGGGGTTACATCAGAGATGCTGTTAACTTTATAACCCAATGCACCTAGTGCTCTTACCGCAGACTCACGACCCGGTCCTGGTCCTTTGACCAAAACATCGATATTCTTAACACCATATTCTTGAGCTGCTTTACCAGCAACTTCAGCTGCAACCTGCGCTGCAAATGGTGTAGATTTACGTGAACCACGGAAGCCTTGTCCACCTGAAGTGGCCCAAGCCAATGCATTACCTTGACGATCGGTAATCGTAACAATGGTGTTATTAAAAGACGCATGGATATGGGCTACGCCCTCCGATACTGAACGACGAGTCACTTTTTTGCGACTACGAGTGTCTTTAGCCATCTTTTAGCTTCCTAAGTTAATTATCTTTTGAGAGGGCGTGTCGGACCCTTACGAGTACGAGCGTTGTTTTTGGTATTCTGACCTCTAACTGGTAAGTTACGACGATGACGAATGCCACGGTAACAACCAAGATCTACCAAACGCTTGATATTCATTGACACTTCACGACGAAGATCACCCTCAGTCGTGTAATTTGCAACTTGTGCACGGATAGCATCCAACTGTGTATCATCTAACTGACTGACTTTAGTAGTAGGGGCAATGCCAACTGCTTCTAGGATTTTCTGAGCAGTGGTACGACCTACACCAAAGATGTAAGTTAGTGAAATAACAGCATGCTTATTATCCGGAATGTTTACGCCGGCAATACGAGCCATTGATTTCTCTCCATTGAAGAAAAATAAGCGTTATTTATCATAAGGCATTATTTTTCAGATTTGTTGCTGTCAATACGAAAGCTTTTATAATTATTATTACTGCTTTGACTTTATACTAAGCCTATTCATTAACGACATTATAAAAGTTTTGCATAAACTACGGCAAGTGGCGGATGATATCGCATCCGCCGTTATAATTCAAGTATTAATTTCGTTTATAGTAAAGCTATATTCACCTAAACTACTACTTATTAACCTTGACGCTGCTTGTGGCGTGGTTCTGCTGTGCAAATAACATGTACACGACCTTTACGGCGCACAACTTTACAGCTACCACAAATCTTTTTAACTGATGCTTGAACTTTCATAGCATACTCCTTGAAATATCACACTACTCTCTAAGATTGAGTAGGCGACTGAATTAACGTCTGATCATGATATTGATGGGTCATCAAATGCGCTTGAATTTGCGATATGAAATCCATTACCACAACCACCATAATCAGTAACGATGTACCGCCAAGATTGAATGGTACTCCAAATGATGATTGGATAACCATTGGCATTAAACAAATAACCGTCATGTATATTGCACCAATAAAAGTCAATCGGTTTAATACATGATCGAGGTAACGCTGAGTTTGCTGTCCTGGGCGAATACCTGGAATATACGCACCACTACGCTTAAGGTTTTCTGCAACTTCACGCGGACTAAATACCAATGCCGTATAGAAATAACAGAAGAAAATAATCATCGCACCAAATAATACAAGATACAGTGGCTGCCCAGGAGACAACACCAACGCCATATTTTGTAGTATTTTCTGAGTAAAAGTAGGATCTGTCGAATGACCGACCCACTGTCCTAAACTTGCTGGAAACAACAATAACGAGCTAGCAAAAATAGCAGGGATAACCCCTGCCATGTTCAGCTTGAGCGGCAAATGTGACTGCTGCTGAGCATAAATTTTACGACCTTGCTGTTGTTTTTGAGCATAGTTCACTGGCACACGGCGCTGAGCTCGCTCAATATAGACAATACCAGCTGTTACCGCGACTCCCAAGACTACAAAAATAAATAGCACAATCAAGTTCATTTGACCTTGATTGACCTGTTCAATAGATTGCGAAATCATACCTGGCGTACCAGCCACAATACTTGCAAAAATCAACATCGAAATACCGTTACCAACACCGCGTTCTGTAATTTGCTCACCTAGCCACATTAAGAACATAGCTCCTGCTACTAACGAAGTAACAGCAGGAATATAAAAGGTAAGGCCAGTAGATAATGTTAAGTTTTGACTGATTAAGCCAGCACACATTCCTAACGACTGTACTAAGGCCAAAGCAAGTGTTCCTTGGCGGGTATACTTGTTTAGCTTGCGTCGTCCTGCTTCACCTTCTTTTTTGAGAGCTTCAAGCGATGGTACTACCGCAGACATCATCTGTACAATAATTGATGCTGAGATATATGGCATAATACCAAGTGCCATGATAGACATACGCTCTAATGCACCGCCTGAAAACATGTTAAACATGCTCAATATGGTATTTTCGTTACGCGAAAACAGATCAGCTAAGTTGACAGGATTAATACCTGGTACTGGAATATGCGACCCTAAACGATAAACAATCAATGCGCCGATTAAAAATAATAAACGTGTCCAAAGCTCATCATATTTACGTATGAAAGCAAATGGATTAAGTGGTATACCAGACGATGACATTGATTGTTTTGACACGTTACTACTCCTCGATGCTACCACCAGCAGCTTCGATTGCTTGCTTAGCGCCTTTAGTTACTTTAATACCTTTAAAAGTATAAGCTTTAGTAACTTCGCCTGATAACATAACACGGGCACGCTTCATATCATGACGGATAAGGTTAGCCGCTTTAAGCGTTTCTAGACTAACTACATCACCTTCAATTTTATTCAATTCAGACAGACGAACTTCAGCAGTCGTCATTGCCATTTTACTGGTAAAACCAAATTTCGGTAGACGACGATATAAAGGCATTTGACCACCTTCAAATCCTGAGCGAATGCTAGAACCTGAACGCGATTTTTGACCTTTTACACCGCGACCGCCAGTCTTACCAAGACCTGAACCGATACCACGACCACGACGTTGGGCAGTTTTCTTTGCGCCAACACCTGGTGATAATTCATTTAATCTAAGTCCCATTACGCTTCCTCCACTTTTACCATGTAGTTGACGCGATTGACCATACCACGGGTTGAAGGAGTATCTTCAACTACCACACTATGATTAATACGGCGTAAACCCAATCCTTTCAAGCTCGCTTTGTGGCTCTTTAGGCGATGGGCACCCGATTTAAATTGAGTGACTTTCATTTTTTTCATCGTAACTCACCTAGTTTAAGTTAACCCAAGATTTCGTCTACAGATTTACCACGTTTCGCTGCCATCTTCTCTGGAGTTGACATATCACGTAAACCGTTAAACGTTGCACGAACAACATTAGCAGTATTGGTAGAACCATAACATTTGGTTAAAACATCTTTGACACCCGCAACTTCTAATACTGCACGCATTGCGCCACCAGCGATTACGCCAGTACCTTCAGATGCAGGCTGCATAAAGACTTTACTTGCACCGTGACGTGCTTTGATCGGATGATATAAAGTTGCCTCATCAAGCTCAACAGTAATCATATTGCGTTTAGCAGCTTCTAGTGCTTTTTGAATAGCGGCTGGCACTTCACGTGCTTTACCACGACCAAAACCAACACGACCATTACCATCACCAACTACAGTTAGTGCAGTGAATGAGAAGATACGACCACCCTTGACTACTTTTGCAACGCGATCAACAGTTACTAAACGTTCTACTAGACCATCGGTCTGTTCATTTTTATCATTTCTCGCCATGATTAAAACTCCAATCCATTTTCGCGAGCTGCTTCAGCTAAAGCTTTCACTCGACCATGATATTTAAAACCACTACGGTCAAAGGCAACTTTAGTAATACCAGCTGCTTTTGCGCGTTCTGCGATCAATTGGCCTACAGACGTCGCTGCATCAGCGTTACCAGTTGCACCTGAGCGCAAGCTGCCATCCAAGGTAGATGCCTGAGCAATCACTTCACCACCGTTAGGAGAGATAATCTGGGCATATATGTGCTTCGGCGTGCGGTTAACCGTTAGACGATGAACGCCCAAAAAACGGATATGCGCGCGGGTTTTTTTAGCTCGACGCAGACGAGCTGCTTTTTTATCAAACATTTCAACTCACCTTATTTTTTCTTAGCTTCTTTACGAACGATACGCTCGTCGCTATAACGAATACCTTTACCTTTGTAAGGCTCTGGTGGGCGGAAACCACGGATATTAGCTGCTGCTTGACCAAGCTGCTGTTTATTGTTTGATTTTAAAACAATCTCAGTTTGCGTTGGAGTCTCAGCTGATACACCTTCAGGTAACGTATACTCTACTGGATGCGAGTAACCAACATTCAGGGTCACTTTACTACCAGTAGCTTGTGCACGATAACCAACACCAATCAACTGAAGACGTTTTTCAAAACCTTCGTTGACGCCTATAACATAGTTGTTAATTAAGGCGCGCATAGTGCCAGTATGCATCATAGCTTCTTTTGAATCGACTGTAGGTGAGAGAATGATATTATCATCTTCCTGTTTCAGCTCGACCAATTCATGCAGGCGTAAAGACATAGTGCCATTTTTGCCTTTAACTTCGACCTGCCGATCGTTCAAAGTAACGCTTACACCACTAGGTAGCGTCACTGGGGCTTTAGCCACACGAGACATAGGAATATTCCTTGAAAAATTAAAACTTATATTAGCGAAAAAACTAACAGGCTAAAAAGCCTGCTAGTTTAGCATAATTGATCCAGTTTAACACCATCCAATTTTTGTAAAATTGTCAGGTACTTAATTTGAATTATCTTTTGTAGATTAATAAAACTAAGTAGGATTCAAATAGGTTTTATCGTTACGTTGTTTTATGCAACAAATGCAACAATTTCACCACCAATACCAGCAGCGCGAGCAGCACGATCACTCATGATGCCTTGACTGGTTGATACGATAGCAACGCCCATACCTTGTTTAACAGTAGGGATAGCGTCTTTGCCGCGATGCTGGCGTAAACCAGGACGACTATAACGCTGAATAGTTTCGATGACAGCGCGGCCTTCGAAATACTTTAATTCAATAGTAAGTGTCGCTTTGTTGTTGTCTTCTTCAGTGACAACAGCACTAGCAACGTAACCTTCGTTAACTAATAAATCAGCAATTGATTTACGTAGTTTTGAGCTTGGCATCGCTACGGATACTTTATTAGCCATTTGTGCGTTACGGATACGGGTTAGCATATCTCCAACGGTATCTTGCATACTCATGTAATTACCCCTTACCAGCTTGCTTTACGAACACCAGGCACATCGCCTTGCATGACTCGCTCACGCAACATATTGCGTGATAAGCCAAACTTACGGAAGTAGCCATGAGGACGACCGGTGATAGCACAACGATTGCGCAGACGTACTGGCGATGAATTACGTGGTAGGGCTTGTAGCTCTAACATTGCATCCATACGCTCTTCGTCACTTGCATTCATATCACTGATGGTTTCTTTTAACTTAATACGCTTTTCTGCATATTTAGCAACCATTTTTTCGCGCTTTAATTCGCGGTTAATCATGCTCTTTTTTGCCATAACGTCTTTACCTTATTTAAATGGGAAGCCGAATGCTTTAAGTAACGCACGACCTTCTTCATCAGTACCAGCTGACGTAGTGATAGTCACATCCATACCACGGATACGATCAATCTTATCAAAGTCTACTTCTGGGAATACGATTTGCTCTTTGATACCCAATGAGTAATTACCACGTCCGTCAAAAGCTTTAGGTGAAAAACCACGGAAATCGCGAATACGAGGAATTGCAATGGCAATCAGACGATCTAAAAATTCGTACATTTGCTCACCGCGTAGCGTTACTTTACAGCCGATCGGCCATTCTTCACGAATTTTAAAGCCAGCTACTGACTTGCGCGCTTTGGTGACAACAGGCTTTTGACCAGCAATCGCGGTCATATCAGATACAGCACCTTCAAGCAATTTCTTGTCTTGAGACGCACCGCCTACACCCATATTGAGTGTGACTTTAGTGATTTTAGGCACTTGCATCACATTGTCTAAACCAAGCTCTTCTTTTATTTGCTGCTTTAGTTTATCGTTATATAAAGATTTTAATCTTGCCATTACCATTACACCCTTAGTGTCTTACGCAGTCGCCACTACTTCACCATTCGAACGATAGACGCGTTGTTTTTTGCCGTCTTCGCCGAATTGATAAGCAATACGGTCTGCTTTTTGGGTTTGCGCATTTAAGATTGCGACATTTGAAATATGCAAAAAAGCTTCTTGCTTAACGATGCCACCTTCAATACCAGTCGCCTGATTTGGCTTCTGATGTTTAGTAACAATGTTAATGCCTTCTACTTTAATACGATCATTTTTTACAGCTTGTACAGTACCTTGTTTGCCTTTATCTTTACCAGCAATCACGATAACTGTATCGCCTTTACGTAATTTTGACATGGATTACCTCACAATACTTCTGGTGCTAGTGATACAATTTTCATAAACTGATCACCACGTAGTTCACGAGTTACCGGTCCAAAAATACGAGTTGCAATCGGTGCCTTGTTTTGGTTGAGCAATACCGCAGCATTGTCATCAAAACGTAGAACTGAACCATCAGGACGACGAACGCCTTTTTTGGTACGTACAACTACTGCATTCATCACGTCGCCTTTTTTAACACGACCACGAGGAATGGCTTCTTTAACCGTTACTTTAATAATGTCGCCAACTGATGCATAACGACGATGAGATCCACCCAGTACTTTAATGCACTGAACTCGCCTTGCACCGCTATTGTCTGCAACTTCCAGCATTGACTCAACCTGAATCATAGCGTTACTCCACACGTATGAGCAAAAAAACCAGTTGCTGCCGCTAGCACAGTATGAGTAGTCGGCATTTTAATGTAAATAGCCGCACCTAACCCTTAATGTGAGTGATATACGACGGGCGCAATCAGCATCCTTAAAAAGGCGGCTATTTTAACAGCTTCTGGCCTTTAATGCAATTTACTTAGATTTTTTCTACTTTTTCAACCACATCAACTAAAGTCCAAGACTTAGTTTTTGAGATTGGACGCGTTTCTTTGATGCGGACAAGGTCGCCTTGTTGGCAAACATTATTCTCATCATGGGCTTTGATTTTCGTAGAACGACGAAGCTGCTTGCCATACAAAGGATGACGAACTAGACGCTCAATCAAAACCGTGATGGACTTATCCATCTTGTCGCTGACAACTCGTCCTGTCAATACGCTAGCATTAGTAGCTGTTTGATTGTTATCGTTCATGAGTCGCCTCGTTGTTTCTCGTTAATCAAAGTCTGAATCTGAGCAATCGTACGACGATTGCCTCTGACTTCATGGGTATTACCCAACTGACCAGTTGCTTTAGCCATACGAATACGGAAAGCATCAAGTTGCTTTTCATCAAGTAACTGGGTCAGTTCTTCTAATGATTTATCACGTAATTCACTGATCTTCATTACATTATCGTCCGCTTAACAATGGTAGTTTTAAAGGGCAGTTTTGCTGCAGCAAGCGTTAAGGCATCGCGAGCAAGCTCTTCTGAGACCCCTTCGATTTCATATAGCACTTTACCAGGCTTGATTTCGCATACCCAATACTCGACAGGACCTTTACCTTTACCCATACGTACTTCTAATGGCTTGTTAGTAATTGGTTTGTCTGGGAATACACGGATCCAAATCTTACCACCACGTTTAATCTTACGAGTAATGGTACGGCGTGCTGCTTCAATTTGACGAGCTGTCATACGACCACGCGTCAATGATTTTAGACCAATTTGTCCGAATGCAACGGTGCTTCCACGATGAGCGAGCCCAGTGTTACGACCTTTGTGCATTTTACGAAACTTGGTACGTTTTGGCTGTAACATAGTTTAACCTCTGTCTGAGTTTCGACGGTTTCCACGGCCACGGCGTTTTGGCGCACGAGGCTTCTCTTCATTGACGGGATTATACACACTGTTCATACCGTCAAGGATCTCTCCGCGGAAAATCCAAACTTTAACACCGATGGTGCCGTAAGTTGTCTCTGCACGAATTGACGCATAGTCAATATCAGCACGGAGTGTATGCAATGGCACACGACCTTCACGGTACCATTCAGTACGAGCAATTTCAGCACCGCCAAGACGGCCAGACAGCTCAACTTTAATACCTTTAGCACCAGAACGCATGCTGTTTTGTACAGCGCGCTTCATCGCACGACGGAACATAACACGGCGCTCAAGCTGGCTACCAATACCGTCTGCTACCAAACGTGCGTCAAGATCAGGCGATGTGATTTCTTCAATGTTGACCTGAGCAGGTACGCCCATAATTTTGGTCAATTCTTTTTGAAGTCTTTCAATATCTTCGCCTTTTTTACCAATCACAATGCCAGGACGCGCAGTAGAGATTGTAATCTTAGCAGCACCAGTAGGACGCTCGATCATGATGTTACTGATCATAGCATTGTCTAGCTTTTTGCGAAGATACTCACGAACTTGGATATCGTTAATCAGGTATTCTGAGTATTGTTTAGGGTTAGCATACCAATTTGCATTATGCTTTTTTACAACACCAAGACGAATTCCGATTGGATGTACTTTTTGACCCATAACTTATTCTCCTACCTTTATAGTAATGTGACAGGTACGCTTACTGATACGATCAGCACGACCTTTGGCACGTGGTAGGATACGCTTTAGCGTAATGCCTTCATCGACGTAAATAGTAGCGACTTTCAGGTCGTCAATATCTAAGCCATGATTGTGTTCGGCATTGGCGATGGCTGAGTTAAGGCATTTCTTAACAAACACAGCGCCTTTTTTATTGCTATACGTTAGGATATCCAAAGCACGCTCAATAGATTTGCCGCGAACTTCATCAGCAACGAGTCTAACTTTTTGTGCCGATATGGCGGCACCGCGTAATTTTGCAGTTACTTCCATGGTAAGCACCTTATCTCTTAGCTTTTTTGTCAATGCCATGACCACGATACGTACGTGTCGGGGCAAATTCACCTAGTTTATGACCAACCATCTGCTCACTTACGATAACCGGTACATGAGTACGGCCGTTATGAACAGATAAGGTTAGGCCAACCATTTGTGGCAGAATCATCGAGCGGCGCGACCAAGTTTTAATGGGTTTGCGTGAGTTGGTGTCAATAGCATTCTCAACTTTGGCAAACAGATGCGCGTCTATGAATGGACCTTTTTTCAATGAACGAGGCATGAGATTCTTCCTTTATTTCTTCTTGGCGCGACGGCGACGGATGATCATATTGTCAGTACGCTTATTATGACGCGTTTTCAGTCCTTTAGACTTCTGACCCCAAGGGCTAGTTGGATGGCGCCCTTTATTACGACCTTCACCACCACCATGTGGGTGATCAACTGGGTTCATCGCAACACCACGAACCGTAGGACGAACACCGCGCCAACGTGAAGCACCAGCTTTACCAAGTGATTTCAGGTTGTTTTCAGTGTTAGAGACTTCACCGATAACTGCACGACAATTAACATGCACACGGCGAGTTTCACCAGAACGCATACGAAGAATCGCATAAATACCATCACGACCTAGTAACTGTACACTTGCACCCGCAGAACGAGCCATCTGTGCACCTTTACCGATTTTAAGCTCGATATTGTGAATCACAGTACCCAATGGGATGTTTTTTAACGGTAGGCAATTACCTGGGCGAATTGGTGAAGTTTCACCTGACATTACTGTATCACCAACTGCTTGTTTTTTAGCAGCGATGATGTAACGACGTTCGCCATCAGCGTATTTAAGTAATGCAATATGTGCAGTACGGTTAGGATCGTATTCGATACGCTCTACAGTAGCTGGAATATTGTCTTTAGTACGCTTAAAGTCAATAATACGATAATGATGCTTATGACCACCGCCAACGTGACGAGTCGTTATGCGACCATTGTTATTACGACCACCTGACTTACTTTTTGATTCGACAAGTGCTGCATAAGGACGACCTTTGTAAAGGTGTGGATGCACCACTTTTTCAACAAAACGACGGCCTGGTGATGTTGGCTTTGCTTTTACGATAGGCATGATTGTAATCCTTATTCGTTGTTCGCTGTTTCACTAGTAGATTCAGTCGCGCTTGCAACTTCTTCACCAGCATCAGCCATTTGTACATCTTGACCAGCTTTTAAGGTAACATAGGCTTTTTTATAGTCGTTACGACGGCCGATACTTTTACCAAAACGCTTTGTCTTACCTTTAACATTCAAAGTGTTCACTTTTGTAACTTCAACACCTTCAAACATCAACTCAACTGCTTTCTTGACTTCAAGCTTAGTAGCGTTAGAGTCAACTTTAAATACCTGTACACCAAGTGAGTCACCAAGCATTTGAGATTTTTCTGAGAAGACAGGCCCTCTTAAGACCTGATAAAGTCTTGCGTTATTCATGCTAGTGCTTCCTCAAATTGTTTCGCAGCTTCAACTGACATGACCACTTTATCAAATGCGATCAAACTCACTGGATCCACTTCAGATGTACCTAGTACATTGACATGTGGAATGTTGCGAGCGGCTAAGTATAAGTTTTCGTCAACTTCTTTAGTAACGATAAGTGCACGAGGTGCATTTAGTTCACTTAACTTTGCAATCAGCTCTTTGGTCTTAGGAGCAGAGATACTTAACTCTTCAACCAATATCAGACGCTCTTGACGTACCAATTCGGCTAAGATGCACTGCATAGCACCGCGATACATTTTGCGGTTAACTTTTTGTGACCAGTCTTGTGGTTTTGCAGCAAATGCACGACCACCAGAACGCCAGATTGGACTACGAATAGAACCTGCACGAGCGCGACCAGTACCTTTTTGGCGCCATGGCTTGATGCCACCGCCAGAAACTTCGGCACGGGTCTTTTGCGCACGTGTACCTTGACGAGCACCTGCAAGATATGCAGTGACGACTTGATGCACTAATGCTTCGTTGAATTCACGACCAAAAGCCGTATCAGAAAGCTCAACCGCCGCACCTGTAACTGTTTTTAAATCCACGTTAATCCCCTTGCTTAGGCTTTGATTGACGGACGTACGATAACGTCGCCACCGGTGGCACCTGGGATAGCACCCTTGATGACAAGTAACCCTTTTTCGGCATCAACCGAAACCACTTCTAGGCCTTGAACGGTGACACGTTTGTTACCCATCTGACCTGGCATCTTTTTGCCTTTGAATACTTTACCTGGTGACTGGTTCTGACCAGTTGAACCAAGGGCACGATGAGATACTGAGTTACCATGAGTGGCATCTTGCATGCTAAAGTTGTGACGCTTTACGCCGCCCTGAAAGCCTTTACCTTTACTCTGTCCTGTGACATCAACCATCTGACCTTGTTCAAACAAGTCAGCTAGGATCTCACCACCAATCTCACGACCTTCAAGATCGCTATCATTGGCACGAAATTCCCAAACACCACGACCAGCTTTAACGCCAGCCTTTGCGAAGTGACCTTTCTGTGCGGCTGTTACGCGGCTGTCACGACGAGTACCTGTGGTGATTTGAATGGCTTGATAGCCATCTACATCAGTATTTTTTAATTGAGTAATGCGGTTTGCACTAACCTCAATCACTGTTACAGGGATAGAGGCACCTGTTTCAGTGAAGATACGGGTCATGCCGCATTTTTTACCGACTAAACCGATCGCCATTTTAGACCTCTTTATATCTTATATTAATGAGTTGGGCGTTTAATATGCATTAACCCAAAGCAATTTGAACGTCAACGCCCGCCGCTAAGTCTAACTTCATTAACGCGTCCACAGTTTTGTCAGTAGGCTGAACAATATCAACCATACGCTTGTGAGTACGAATTTCGTACTGATCACGAGCATCTTTGTTGACGTGTGGCGAGGTTAGAACGTTGAAGCGCTCAATGCGAGTCGGCAACGGTACAGGACCACAAACTTGCGCACCGGTGCGCTTTGCAGTATCGACGATCTCTTGTGCAGATTGATCAATCAAACGATGATCAAAAGACTTAAGACGGATACGGATTCTCTGGTTAGCCATGCCAGCAAGCTCCTAATATGTGCTTTGATCATTCTTGCTTTGCAAGTAAATGAGCAAAAGCCGTTTGGTTAAATATTCACTTAAAGCGGCCTTCTGTTCTTAACCAGAATGAGTTCTTTAGCGGAACTTATAGCGTGCTAAAAGCAAAATAGTTCTTTAGCGGAACTTATAGCGTGCTAAAAGCAAAATAGTTTAAAGCCCCGCCAACCCTCCTATTCGTATAGAGGTCAGCAAAGGCATAATGAAATAGTGCTAGAAACGATGCTCTAGCTGTCATAGCGCCAGCTGTTTTATGGGCTGCGCGTATATAATTCAGTGGTGTGTATTATACAGAGTATTTATCTGATTGCAAGTCTCTTATAAAAACGTCCTTTATGAAAATAACGCTTTTAAATTATGGAAAGCTAAAATAATATTTTAGGTAACACTTAATCTAAAACAATGTCATATTGCTCTTGGGTATATAGATTTTCTACTTCAAATGTAATCACTCTTCCTAGCAAATATTCAAGATCTGCGACGGTATCTGCTTCTGAAGTCAACAGTAAATCAATAACCGCTGCATGAGCCACGACGGTGAATTTCTTCGGTGAGTTATAAGTACGAGCACAGCGCATCATTTCGCGAAATATTTCAAAACAAACGGTTTCAGCCGTTTTGACAAACCCACGCCCTTGACAAGTTGAGCAAGGCTCGCACAGTTGCTGTCCTAAGGATTCACGCGTACGCTTACGTGTCATCTCTACCAGTCCAAGCTCACTAACCTGGGTAATATTAGTCTTGGCATAGTCTTGCGCTAGCTGCTCTTGCAGACTTGTTAACACATCATCTTTATGTTCTTGTTCTAACATATCAATGAAATCTAGTATGATAATACCACCTAGGTTACGCAGACGTAATTGGCGGGCGATGGCATGGGTGGCCTCAAGATTGGTCTTATAGACCGTGTCTTCTAACGAACGACCACCGACGAAGGAGCCGGTATTGACATCAATTGTCGTCATCGCTTCTGTCTGATCGATGATTAAATAGCCGCCCGACTTAAGATCGACACGGCGTTTTAGGGCATCGCGTAGATCGTCTTCGACACGGTGTACATCAAATAATGCTGGCTCGGCAGTATAATGTACAATACGATCATAAATAAAAGGCACAAACTCTTTGGCAAAGTACCGTACTTGCTCATAAACTTGCGCATTATCAATAATGACTTTTTCGGTATCAGCATGCACCAAGTCACGTATGGAGCGCAGCGGTAACGATAACTCTTGATAAATAAGCTCAGAGCTTTGATGATGATTGATCTCTTGGCGGCGCGCGCAAATAGTTCGCCACAACTGGACAAGATAATAAATATCTTCTTCGAGTTTATTTAAAGGTACGCGCTCAGCAGCAGTACGAGCAATCAAACCACCTTTTAAACTGACTGTCTGCATTAAGCTTGTCAGCTCAGCCTTTAAGCGAGTACGTTCATCTTCGCTATCGATACGCTGAGAGATACCAACGTGATCGCTTGATGGCAGATACACAAGATAACGTGATGGTAATGAGATATTGGTCGTTAAGCGGGCGCCTTTACTGCCTAGTTGATCTTTGGTCACTTGTACAAGAATACGCTGGCCTTCGTGCAGGCGATGTTGGATCAGAGTCTTATTGGATACGGGTACGATTTCGGTAGTCTGAGCACTGACAATAGGTGGCGTCATACCCAAACTATCAGCAGGAGTTGCGCTACTATCTGCGGTAACTTCTGCCTCTACAAAAGATTGGTTCTTGCTCCTTGGCGTAGGTTTTGGCTCACGCTGCATATCATTGACATGTAAAAACGCGGTACGTGATTGGCCGATATCAACAAATGCTGCTTGCATACCAGGTAATACGCGTACTACCGTTCCTAGATAGATATTACCAACCAAACCCAATTTATGATGACGCTCTATATAAATCTCACCGAGCACACCGTTATCTAAGACAGCCACGCGGCATTCCATCGGACTGACATTAATTAGCAGCTCTTCAGACATATTTTTTCTCTTATTTATTACTTATGGTACTTATTAATCATAAATGGCTTTACGATAAAAAGCAGTCTTTTAAAATCACAGTCTAACAAATGTCCCATCCCCCTGCCCACTATCCTGCCGTGTCATTATGTGACTGCTTACTTTTTCGTTTATCTCATAAACAGTATTTATATTTGTTTGTGATTGTTTTCTTGGGCTTTAGTTGCCTCCTCAATCAATGCTAGCGTTTGCGCTAATGGCAAGCCTACGACATTGGTATAGCTGCCATTGATACGCGTCACCCACGCAGCCGCTAAACCTTGAATAGCGTAACCACCTGCTTTATCAGCTGGCTCACCACTGTTCCAGTAATCACGCATCATATCTTGTGTTAAAGGAACAAAAGTCACATCTGTAGACTCAATGATTTGCTTTTGCCAGACCACTTTTAATGGTCTGTCATCTAGCTCTTTTTCTTTGCCAGCAAACGACACTAAGGTTGCTTGAACAGCAGTCCATACTTGATGAATGCTATCAGACATTTGCTGCCACATGTGATAAGCATGAGCACGGTCTGTCGGCTTGACAAGAACTGTGTGACCATCTGGCAACACCCCAATGGTATCAGCCGTTAGTATAATAACCGATGTCGCAGATTGATACGATTCAAAAGCCTCATTCTGATAGTTTGTCTTTAATTGTACAATAGCTGCATTAGCCTTAGCGGCAATCATGCGTTGAATATACTTTTTTGGAGACTCATTATCATTGGGAGTCTCATCAATATCAACACTCATGATATTGAGCTTAAGCTTAGCGTCGGTTAGAAGCTTACGACGACGCGGTGAACCAGAAGCCAATATAATATTCATTACTACCCTCTTATTATTGTTAAGACTTTACTAAGCTTAAGCTATAGGCTGACTAAAAATTAATGCGTAAATCCACGCAATATTAACAGTATGAGAGGCCAGCTTAAGATGCTCATTAACAAAGACAACCCTGATTGTGCAACGAATAATCCTTGGGTCATTAGCTGTAACACCCAGAGAGTAAGCTGGAAAACAATCAAGCCTACAGCCGCTAAAAACCAAGCGCTAAGCGTATTCAATTGTTTGATTTGAAGACTACAGACTCTAAGTGCCAATACCATGACGACGGCTGCAAATGCCTGCTGTCCAAGATGCGTGTCCATTAGTAAGTCAGCAATGATGCCAATCGTAAAAGCGGTGAAAATACCAACATGACGTGGCTGAAACAACAACCAAAATATCAGCACCATCATCATGATCATGGGACGTAAGGTTGCCATGCTTGGGCTTAATGGATAGACACTAGGTGATGAGGCAACCACAAAGCTTAATATGATTGCAATAAGTATCTTGCTAGATGAATGCTCAGAATTCGAAAACGCCATGAATGCTTGCCTTAACGATTAATTAGCGACTGGCAGGTATTGGTAATTCGGTGTCAGGATGCGCCACCTTATCTTGCAAGATGAGTACATAAGCATTATCAACAAAATTGGCAGCAGGTGACACCTCGATAATTCTAAAGTTGTCAGCTTGAGTGTCTTTAATGCGAGTAATACGACCAACGCGGTAGCCTGCTGGTATACGGCCGCCCAAACCAGAGGATACTAGCTCGTCACCAATACGTACATCTGAGGTTTTGAACACGTAATTAAGACTCAGTGAGGTTGGGATACCCGCGCCTGTGACGATGGCGCGTTGACCAGTACGCTTGATGGTGACAGCAACTGATTGCTGCTCGTCTGTGATGAGTAATAAGCGACTGGTATTGGGATAGGCATTGATAATTTGACCTAGAATACCGTTTTCATCAATCACCGTTTGCCCAACTTGAACACCGTCTTTGGCGCCTTTATTGAGCACTACGATTTGTTTGAGTAAATTGGTATCTGTGCCAATCACTTGTGCTAAGTTCAGATCAAATAAGTCAGGCTTGGTCGTTGACAAAATACCTTGTAAGCGGGCATTTTGCGCCAAGATATAATCTTGCTGCTGAAGCTTTGCTTTTGCATGAATCAGTTGCGACTTTAACTGTACGTTTTCGCGGCGTAAAGCTTCTTTTGATTGGATGCTACCGCGTGCCCAGTGTTCAGCATAGCTTGGTAATAAAGAAAACTCATAGATAGGCTGCATAGCAGCGTGACTGATACTACGGACAGGTTTAAACAACTCTGGATTTTTACTATCAAACCACATGATGATTAGCGCCACTATTAATACAATAGCAGTCCTACGAAGTGCGAGTGGTTGACGAGCAAAAATACTTGGGATCATAGGGCATCTAATTCGATCGGTACCCGACGCGGGGTATAAAGCCATTATGCGTGAACACTATGGCATATGCTAGTTGTTGATGCGACAAAGGCAGCCATATTGACCGCCTTTGTTCAGTTGTTTATTTTAGCTCAGATTTACCATCTACCAGTAACCAAAATCACTATTTCAAGTAACTATAAAAGCCTTATACAAAAATCATGTTTAAGCTTTTGTTATTAATAAAATCAAGTGCAATACCGCCACCGCGACTGACACAGGTAAGTGGGTCTTCTGCGACAGTCACTGGTAGACCAGTCTCTTTTGAGATAAGTTTGTCCAAATCGCGTAACAGGGCACCACCGCCAGTTAGGACAATACCGCGCTCAGCAATATCTGATGACAATTCAGGTGGGGTTTGTTCAAGTGCTGCTTTTACGGCGCTGACAATACCACTTAGCGGATCACTTAATGCTTTTTGGATCTCTTCTGAGTTAATACTAAACGTCTTAGGGACGCCTTCTGCCATACTACGGCCTCGAACTTCTACCTCTAAATTACTCTCTTCGTTGAGTGCCGAGCCCACTTCTTGCTTGATACGTTCAGCAGTTGTTTCACCAATCACACATCCATGAGTACGGCGTACATGAGTAATAATTGCATCATCAAACATATCACCGCCGATACGAATCGACTCGGCGTACACACAGCCAGATAGCGCAATCACGGCAATCTCAGTGGTACCGCCACCGATATCCACCACCATCGAGCCGCTGGCTTCATGGACAGGCATGCCAGCACCAATAGCCGCAGCCATTGGTTCTTCTAATAATAGTACTTTATTAGCGCCCGCTGATGACACCGCTTCACGAATAGCCTTTCGCTCGACCAGTGTCGACTTACAAGGCACGCAAACCACGACATTGGGCTGTGCCATAAAACGCTTGGCTTTTACTTTGGTAATAAAATGCTTTAGCATCTTTTGGGTGACTTCAAAGTCAGCGATAACCCCGTCTTTTAATGGGCGAATGGCAGTAATGTTGGCAGGTGTGCGACCAAGCATTTGCTTGGCATCAATACCGACAGCCGCGACGGTCGGGTTTTGCGTGCGGTTACTACGTAAAGCGACCACTGTAGGCTCATCGAGCACTACCCCTTTATTAGGAATAAAGATTAAGGTATTCGCAGTACCAAGGTCGATAGCGATATTATTTGATAAAAATCCAAACGGGTTCATTAATATATCCAGCGGCTTACAAATGAGAGGACTGAGACGATGCTTGTCAGTATCGAGTAGATTATAATTAAAGGCTTAGATGAGCAAAAACGTATCTTTGCGACAGATCTTAACCATACAATACTGACTAGAAACTAAAAGTGAGATAAATTATACCGATATAGTCTCAAAAAAAAACATCGTTATTTACACTGTAAAGTAAGTATTCTTTAATCAAAAAATAGAATCTGATGGTTAGATATTAGTGGCTTTATAAATAGCACTTATCGCTATATTATACTTTTGCTAAACAATGTGGGGCTACTTTACCGTATTTAGCAAGTTAATTGTTAAGCAATTGAAAATAAATCAATAACTGTATCGTCACTGTGCTACTTGTTTGTGTTTGTGTTTGTGTTTGTGCAGCAATCTAACACCCTACTCTGTAAACTTAAGCCAGATGCTTTATAATAAGCCAACTCTACATACGATCTTATCTTAGTAATCACTTACTCCAACAAAAACTGTCCTTAACTGGAGAAACTATGTCACAGCAACCATCAACGTCCGACAGCAATGTTAGTCGTGAAGAAATCCTAGAAGTTGCCAACCTTGCACGCTTAGGTGTGGATGAAAGTACGGCAAGTAGTTATGCCGACGATATCAGTAAGGTGTTAACTCTTATGGAAACCCTTGGTAGTGTCGATACGGAAGGTGTCAAACCACTATCAAATATTCATGAGGCATGCCAAGAGTTGCGCACTGACGTCGCCAAGCATGATATCAATCGTGCGCGCAATCAGTCTGTTGCGCCTGCGGTCGAAGAAGGCCTCTATCTGGTACCCCAAGTGATTGAATAATTGGTTTTATTATTTGCGCTTATTTTATCTTATTTTATGCTATTAACATTTTGACGGACGACACCTTATGTCTGAGATTCATCTATTAAGTACCGAGCAGCTAATTACGGGCTTACAAGACAAACAATTTAGCAGCCTTGAGCTGACCGAACATTATCTTAAACGCATTGATGCACTAGATGGCAAGATTAATAGTTTTATCACGCACACTTCTGAGACAGCGCGCGCACAAGCGCAAGCAGCTGACGAGATGCGAGCGCAGGGTGATAAAAGACGTCTGCTGGGTATACCAATGGCTCATAAAGACATCTTTTGTACCCAAGGCGTGCTGACGACTTGTGGCTCAAAAATGCTACACAACTTTGTCTCACCTTATAACGCCACTATCGTCTCAAATATCGACAAAGCGGGTATGATTAGCTTAGGTAAGCTCAATATGGACGAGTTTGCAATGGGCTCAGACAACAGTAGCTCTTACTATGGCACGGTACAAAACCCATGGAATTTGGAGCGCGTCCCTGGTGGCTCATCTGGTGGTAGTGCCGCCGCTGTCGCCGCCGGGTTTGTGCCTGTGGCGACCGGTAGTGATACGGGCGGCTCGATTCGTCAGCCAGCTTCGTTTTGTGGCCTCACTGGCATCAAACCCACCTATGGCCGCGTGTCACGCTTTGGCATGATTGCCTATGCCTCAAGTCTCGACCAAGCCGGTAGCATGGGCAAAAGCGCCAAAGACTGTGCGTATCTATTACAACCTATGATCGGTCATGATCCGCGTGATGCCACCTCTATCAAGCATGATATGCCTGACTACGTGCAAGACCTTAATGACGCAGAAGCAGCTGCTGGTGACAAGCCATTTGAGGGTCTGCGTATCGGCGTCGCTAAAGAATACTTTAGTGAAGGGCTTGATAGCGAGGTCGAACAAGCGGTCCGTGCTGCTCTTAAACAGTATGAAGATTTGGGTGCCACCATCGTAGAGGTGAACATCACTGATCCTGAGATCACGCTTGCGACTTACTATATGCTAGCACCTGCAGAAGCATCATCTAACCTATCGCGCTTCGATGGTGTGCGCTTTGGTTATCGCTGTGAGAACCCAACCGATCTTATCGATCTATATACACGCTCTCGTTCTGAAGGCTTTGGTCCTGAAGTACAACGTCGTATCTTGACCGGCACCTATGCATTGTCTGCTGGTTATTTTGATGCTTATTATACAAAAGCACAAAGAATACGCCGCTTAATCGTAAAAGACTTCGATGAAGCTTTTGCCGATTGTGATGTGATTGCCAGCCCAACCTCACCAACAGCAGCTTACAAACTTAGTGAAGACCTCGACCCTGCATCGATGTACTTAGGTGATGTCTATACCATCGCGGTCAACTTGGCCGGCTTGCCTGCGCTCAGTCAACCAGTTGGTCTGACATCAGATGGCCTACCTATCGGCTTACAATTGATTGGTCAGTATTGGCAAGAAAGCAAGCTGTTATCTACAGCACATCTTTTCCAGCAGCATACAGATCATCATCTACAGCACTCACTCATCGCAAAGGAGACGGTATAATGAACACAGCAACGACTACTGATAACAATGCCGCTCACCAAGAGATTGTTCGTAAAGAGCTGTTCGTCGATGGCTATGAAGTGGTCATCGGGATTGAGATTCATTGTCAGCTAAATACTGAAAGTAAGATATTCTCAAGCGCACCGACCGACTTTGGTCACGAGCCCAACAGCCAGGCAAGTATCGTCGATTTAGGTCTACCTGGTGTCTTGCCAGTGCTAAATGCTGGTGTGGTTGATCGTGCCTTAAAGTTTGGCATTGGCGTCAATGCTGAGCTGGGTTTATTTAACACCTTTGATCGTAAAAACTACTTTTACCCTGACTTACCTAAAGGCTATCAGATTACCCAGATGGTCAACCCTATCGTTGGTAAAGGTTATATCGATGTCGTGGTGAATGAAGGCGAGGAAAACGAATACCCCAAACGCATGGGTATCACCCGCGCGCATCTAGAAGAAGACGCTGGTAAGTCCGTACATGATGCCGTCGATGGCATGACTGGGGTCGATCTGAACCGTGCGGGTACGCCGCTGATTGAAATCGTCTCTGAGCCTGACATGCGCTCAGCCCATGAGGCGCTTGCCTATATCAAGGCTATTCATCAGCTGGTTACATGGCTTGGTATCTCGGATGCGGTCATGGCAGAAGGCTCATTCCGCTGTGACTGTAACGTCTCTGTACGTAAGCCTGGAAACGAGCTGGGCACACGTACTGAGCTCAAAAACCTAAACTCGTTCCGTTTTATCGAGCGCGCCATCAACCGCGAAATCGAACGTCAAATAGATATCATCGAAGATGGTGGTAAAGTTATCCAAGCGACAATGCTCTATGATCCTGAGCGCGATGAAACTCGCACCATGCGTACCAAAGAGGACGCCAACGACTACCGCTACTTCCCTGACCCTGACCTGCTACCTGTGCGTATTGAGCAGCATACGATTGATGAGATTAAAGCGGCAATGCCTGAGCTACCTGTTGCTCGACGTGCACGTTTTGAAGAAGCGCTCGGTCTGTCAGAGTACGATGCTCGTATCCTAACTGGTAGCCGTCAGCTTGCCGATTATTTTGAAGATGTAGTCGCAGAGATCGGACAGCAAGATGCGAAGATGGCAGCCAACTGGGTCATGGGAGAGCTGCTGGGTGCATTGAATAAAGACGATAAAGACATCGTTGGCTCCCCTATCAGCGCTAAGCAATTGGCTGGCATGCTGGAGCGTATCAAAGACGATACTCTATCTGGCAAATTGGCTAAGAAAGTCTTTAGTGCCTTATATGAGCGCGCGGGCGGCAACGATGATGATGCAGCAGATAAAATCATCGAGGAAAAAGGACTTAAGCAAGAAACTGATACAGGAGCTATCAAGGCCATGGTCGAAGAGGTCATCGCCAACAATCAAGCGATGGTGGAAGAGTATAAAGGCGGCAAGCAAAAAGCCTTTAATGGTCTGGTTGGGCAAGTAATGAAAGCCAGCCGCGGTAGCGCCAACCCGCAGCAAGTCAACCAAATTTTAAAAGAGCTGTTGGGATAGGTGTACTAATTTGCCGCTCATACTGACTATGGATATTCAAATTTTTGGGCAAATGGGTAGCAAGATAAATAGCCCTTGCAATATGCCTAATTTTGCGTAAAATAGTCAGTCACTCGGGGCGTAGCGCAGTCTGGTAGCGCACCACACTGGGGGTGTGGTGGTCGCAGGTTCAAATCCTGCCGTTCCGACCAAACATAGTAGTTAAAGAGAAAAGCCAATCATTGTTTTCAATGGTTGGCTTTTTTATACTCAATTACTCTTCATTAAGTATTACAAAGACGCTTTCGTAATCTTACTCAGCGCTTCATTAATTTTAAAAGTTTTTGATTTGATGTCAGTGAAGCCAAACGATTCTAAACGCTCGGTATGTTTAGCAAGGTATCGATTGGCGTCATCTAAATTATCAAACACATAAATACCGCCCGCTTCTTGCGTCTCTTCGTTTTCTGTCCATAGCTTATAGACCAGACCTTGCTCGTTTGCGATATCTTCGGCAAGCTCTTGCATAGATTCAAAGAATTTATCGCCAAAAGGTCCACTATAAGGGAAGTCGATTTGCAAAAGGTATTTCATAGTTTAATCCTCATTATTATTTGATAGCTTGTTTCATGATCGACAGAGGCTGTGCTGCCAGATACGTTCAATCTTAACATAGTACGATTGACTATAGACTTTTGCTAAGCGAGCAGTTAGGGTAAATGCACTATAACTTACTTCGGTTTTTTCTATGTCCGAGCCTATTGCTCATTCATTGTCCATACTTACAAATTACGCACCTTGGGAGGCGTACCAGCGACCTTATGTGCGTGATTTGGCTTATGTGCTGGCATGCCCTAACGTATTAACAGGGTGGCTGGATTTTGCGCCTTATCAGAACACACATACAGTCTCGGTACATAGCGCCAGCTTTTGGCAGCAGCAGTTTGTCGCTTATCAGCAGCGTTTAGAAGAGCTTGATACCACCAATGCTTATCAGGAGTTGACGCGCTATCTACTGACACGACCCAGTCCCAATCGTTTGGGTTTTCACTTTGAGGGGTTATTGTCTTTTTGGTTAGCAGATGGTTTTGCACGCCAGTTGCATCCATATGAGACACTCGCTAGTAATGTTCAGCTATTTAATGGCAAGCAAACCTCTGGCGAGCTTGACTTGATTTTGTATAACCATAAAGAGACAGTCACTGAACATTGGGAACTGGCCATTAAGTTTTTTATGGGTTCAGCGCCTTTCGCGCCTGAAAACTGGGTTGGGATTAACTCAAACGACAATCTACAGCGCAAAATGACCCATATGCAGACCAAACAATTCCGTACTATATGGGTAGATACTAAGGATCATGGACAAGTCAAAATTGATAAGCGTTATGGTGTTATAAAAGGACGGTTCTTTTTACCCATCAATACGGCTAATTTTATTTATCCGGATTGGCTTTCACCAAGCTTTCCTATGCATGAATGGTGCGATAAATGGGATAAAGATAATCTGACGACAATTGATATGACGAGCCTTCGACGCGCAAATTATATCGAATGGTTTACAAAACGCAGCTTTTATGACAGCTACGGTGGACATAAAACACAGATAGTTTGGCCGGACGATACGCTACCCAGAACAGGGCTATACTTTGAAGGTGATAAGCCGATAGTCATTTATCCTAAGCGGCGTGATCCTAAAATGGATAACACTTAATCGTTATTAACATATTAATGTAGGCTTTACCTTTTAACTATCAACTCCCAATCATCTAGCTTAATGATAGCCTACCATGAGTAACGTCCATATAAGCTAACCTCACTGCGCTGAGCCTTTTCTGAGTCAAGACTGTCCGTGAGTAGCTTGATGCCGCCATGCTGACTGTCTACTGCAAGCCCCAATGCTTGTGTTTGTGGCTCTATCAAGCCAGTGATAGTGAGTGGATAGAAATCTTCATTGGTTTGATAGCCTGCTGACAACTGATATAAGTCTTGGATATCATTCACTTGACCATGGACACCGAGCTGCCATTGAGGGTTTAGCTGATGTATGAGACTGCCTTCCACGCGCCATGGTAATGTTTGCGTAATGTCATCAGTATCGAGTTGACCTTCGGTCATATCTACAGGTCGTCTACTGGCATCATAATCTAATACATATTGCGTACTAGGCGTGTCTTTCCAATGCATACGTCCCAAAATATCGTAACCACGGATAGATAACTGCGTGCGATTCGACAATGAACCTGTCAAATTCATATCTAACGAATAACCATAACCCGTTGGTTTGTTGGGATGCCAATTTAGATCCTCCTCCCCAAGTGCTGGCTCATCGTAATAATAATCTACATAAGTATTCGTTCTATTTAGACGGTCTATATTTCTAACTGTTTCGCCAGCAGGGTATGCTTGTGATGTAATACTGCCGCTAGCTTCACCGTCAAGCAAATGCAAACCTTTCCAAATGTTGGCATAAGTGGTCAGCTGCCAATTGGGCGTTAATTGCTGAGCAAAACCTACGTTTGCGCCAACACGTTCATTATGCTGTGCCTCTAACTCTAAAGCATAAGTTTGATTTTGATTGGGAAGCTGGTTGTTTTGATACTGCCAATATAAGTCTGCGGTTTCTTGATTAAATGTCATCAAATAGTCATAACGCCATGCCAAACCATAGCTGATCGGACTGTCAGCTGGGCGTACATTGAGTGACGCGCGCCCCTGCGCGTAAGCATGGGTACCAGACTCTAACGGCGCATCCCAATCCTTGATAAAAGCAGCGATAGGCTGCGCTGGACTATGAGCACTCGCCATCACTGACCAATCAATTTGTGTGCCTGGCTTCTTAGAAGCTATCAATGGCGTAGATACTAAAAAAGGCGTTGGGTTTTTCTCTAAAATCAAGTCATCACCGGTTAGTTGATAAGCCACCCATGACTCCTGCGCGATAGCAGGTATAGAGATCCCAAGGCTCACGATAACCAATACAGTACGTATGGTATAGGCCATCTGGTAGCGTGTCTTAGCAGACTGAATAGATGGTGGTACAAACAGAATCTGTGCAGATAACATACGCACGGACGAGCACAAAAGGGCCATGACATTCTTCCATAAATTAAAAGGCACAAAAAAGAGACAGGGCTAGCTGTCTCTTTTTATCCCTGACAGGGCTAGCTGTCTCTTTTTATCCCTGATCAATATCTCAAATACATAACATCATTAGCACATATCATCATTAGCCTAGAGGAATAAAGCTATTGTCTTTAAACTTAGCGCCTACTTTACCGTTGTTCTGTAATAGCTCACCAAAGACCTTACCGTTGACCTTAATATCAGCAAACTTACCAGTTTTGGTATCTTGTATGATGAATTTATTATCGACATCGAATTTTAGCTTAATGGCAGCATTGTTTTGGGTAATATCAAGTTGTGTACACTTGCAGCTAACGCTATATTGAGTATCCAAGATGGTTTTACCTGTCACGTACAGACTTTTACCATCTACGTTTGCTTTCAAACCTTGCAGCTCCACCATATCACGCGCTGTACGTTTTAGGTTCGCTTGAATATCTAAAGGTATGATCGCAGTCGAAGTCGCAGTCTCTTTTGTCACTTTACCTTTAAGAGACATGACAATCTCTATCCCAACGAACTTATCAGCAATCTCTTCAATATTACCTTCTTGGGTTACTTTGATAACGTTTTTGATATCGGTTTCATTAGCAACCGCGTTTAGCGAAATGGCGACATCTGTTGCAGGCTTTTCTTTGAGTAATTCACCCGTCAGCTTAATAGCGGTTGGCAAAGTTCTGACCACTAAGATGCCATCAGCAAGCTTGCGACTCATATCTAAAAACCCTAGTTCGACGTCACGGGCTTCAATGATACTGTCATTGGCTTTGAGTTTTACATTATCCAGTTTTATGACCGCTTTTTCTAAAGTAATGCCAGCTCTATTAACGTCATTTATATCAAACTCATCATTGACCAAAACTTTATCACTGAACTGCGCATTAACCGTTGCACCCTGTGAAGTTGAGCTCAAAACGACAGCATCCGCTTTTGAACCAATGTCAAGACGATTGAAACCATAACGACCTGTAAAATTATCAGTACTGGTATTAGAAGCCAATGAGTTTTCAAATTTATCGTAGGTTATCTTAAAAGAATCTTTGGTGACTGTTGTATCTATATCATTGGTTAGCGGATTATAGTTATAATCAAAACGTTCACTATTCACAAGCGTAGTGCCAGATAGTTTGAATTTACCATTGGCATCAAGCGTTGCAAGAAAATCATCGCTTGGCTGTAGCTTATCATTATAGAATCTGTCCCAATAAAAATCGCTCTCCAATCCTTTATCTATTACTTCTTGCAGATCACCATTATCCCTTAAATAAGCTACATCTGCTGCATCCAGTTTTGCTATTGAATTCTCTTTCATGTACCCCTGTAAACCTTCAGCGATCTCAAAGGTTAGGTTGACTCGGGCTTGCTGTTGTTCGGTCAAAATCTCGCTAGCGCCTTCATAAGCATCTTCGATTGCTTTGTTATCTAAAATAAACTGCTTTGCAGTATTGATGATGCTTTTAGCTTGCTCAAGCTCAGACAGTTTATTGTTTACAGGAGGCTTAGAAGGTACAGCTGAACCATTATTGTTAGAAGCCGCCGTGCTAGTATTGTCACTATCGCTACCGCACCCTGCTAATACTAAAGTGCTGGCAAATGCTAGCGCAGTCAGTTGAAAAAACTTCATAAAATAATCCTTTATTGATAAGACCTAGTTGAGGAAATAACAGTAGATGTGATTTGAATAGGTGGTTGTTCGACCTAACACTAAAAAAACTTTAGTCAAAACTTATGTTCACTAATCAATAAAAGGATAATATATTTATTTACTGCTCGAGTCCATACAATAATCCGTTATATTGTAAAAGACATTCAAACGTTGGCATAGAAATTTACAGGTTTTATAATAAAAAGAAGCCAGATACAAGCAGTACCTGACTCTGATGAACCGACAGTCAATGAATTAGCAATAGCATTACGGTTCATAAGTTTCAATAACCTGCATCAGCTCATATCTCAGTATATCGACACTTGGTAGGCGCTCAGCATGGAATCTTACAATCGGGATCCCTGCGCTTGCTAGCGCTTTGTCCTTTTTGTCATCAGCCTTTTGTCTTGATTTACTAGTGTGTGTCCAGTCGTCAAGCTCAATGGCGACCAATGTCGTCTGCGCATCGATATCAGTAATAACATAATCGACACTTTGACGGCAGATACGATTGAACCAAAAGCTACGCTCAGAAGCTTCTTCACTATCAGCATTGATAATACGAGAAAGTTGAACTTGTACAAATATATGATATTCAGGCAGTGCGTTTTTGAGTTTTTGAAAAAATATGACTTCAGTATCTGTCATGATAGGCATCGGTGCAAACGGCCAAATAGCCAGGTCGTCACCGCGTACAGGAGCTGGACTGGGTTCGGTATTTTTATTAGCTTGATGCCTTAATAATAGCTTTGGTAAGACAATGAACCCCAAAAAACCGACAGCCAACACTAAAAACACAATGCCAAACGACATAATCACACCTTATAGAGTTTTAAAGCGATTAACTTTAGAATCCTCTAAATAGTCAATCGCAACGTAGCAACCATTATTGGCTAATACGTTTTACAGAAAAAAGTAAATGAACCATAAGTAGGGCTTATATTATCTAAGCACTACTATTTGAACTAATAATTATCTACAATTTACAAACCAAAAAACACGACAGCAAATGTCGTGAGAGGCAGAAGGTTTA
>NZ_LNUO01000037.1:0-12327 GCF_001462175.1 Psychrobacter sp. ENNN9_III | reverse complement strand
GTCATCAAGATCTAATATGTTAACTGACTCTTATATACAATAAAACCCTCAGACCACTTAACGCCAATACAGCACCCAAGCCCCTGAGGTATCAACTTGAGGATCTGTGTTAATCTTGTCTTTTAATGCCAGTGCCGCAACTTTTCCACGCTCAGGACCGACGATGACGCGTACACCGCGACTGGTCACACTGGTTTTGACTTTATAGCCGGCGGATTTAAACTTTTCGGCCACATCGTCAGCTGAAGACTGATTGCTTGCCAAAGCCACTTGTACACCAAAGCTACCTTTTGCATCAGTTTCTCTAACTTCTTTACGAGCATCACGTAGTTTTTGTTGGGCTTCACGTCTAGCATCAGCAGACTTTTTGGCAGCGGCAGCTTCACGCTCTAAGCGCTCAATCTGCTTACGTGATGGAATAGTTAGCTCTTGTCCGACTTGTAATGAAGTGGATGAGGATATATCGTTGGCTTGAGCCAAAGCTTTAACTGGCACATTATATTGGCGAGCCAGTTTGATTAAACCATCACCTCTTTTAACAGTATAGTCTGCAGGAGCTGTCGGAGGCGCTGTTTTAGCAGCTTGTTCTTCAGCCTGCTTCTGCTGTTTGGCTGCTGCTTGTTCTTCTGCCTTTTTCTTAGCATCAGCTTCTTTCTTAGCTTCTGCTTCTTTTTTAGCTTTAGCCTGAGCTTCAGCTCGCTCTTTTGCTTCAGTTAACTTTTTATTATCTGCTAATTTTTTTGCTTCGGCCTGCTGAGCAGCTTTTTTGGCTTCTTCTTTCTCAGCCGCTTGAGCTTTCTGTTTTTCGTCATTGGTTGTGTTTGTTGTGGCATCAGTACGCGCTTGCACAGTTGGTGTTGTAACTGTTGAGCTATTTTCTACTTCTGTATCCTCACCCTCTGCTGGCATAGAGTTGGCAACATACTGCTGGTTTTCTGCACGAGATTTCGCCAGTGCCTTTGCTTCTGCACTCTCCTGCTCTGCCAAAAACTGCTGGGCACGCTTCTCTTGTTCTGCGACACGGGCCGCACGTTCTTTTTGCTTTTGTGCCAAGATACGTTTTTCAGTTTCGATATCTGTGGTTAATGGTTCTACAGTTGTTTTTTCAGTTGATGATTTTTCGACGATAGCAGCGGGCGTTGCTGGCTTATCATTAGTACCGATCTGTTGCACCATGGCGTATAGCATGACGCTACCGCCTATAATCATCCCGATGCCCAATAAGGCTTGTCTCGAAAAATTCATCCGTTTACGTCTCTTAGTTGGTAGTAAGGTTGATTGCTAGGCATGACCAATCTATATCGCCATCTCATCGCAAAAGTTATGCCGTTTTTGTAAAACGCTTTGATTATAAAACATATTTTTCACGCTGTCTGCTATCACACATATGTTAATGCGATGTTTGAGTAATTTTTGGACGACAATCAGCTCTCGGGGATCATAAGCATTCGTTGACATCAAGAGCAGTAAGCGCCTCACCAATGGTATGAAAAGAACCACTGGCGACGAGCAAGTCTTGTGGCTCACTGTTTTTGACTATTGCTTGCGTAGCCTGCTGTAGATCAGTACAAACATGTATAGCAGCATCTTTTACGTATACAGCTAGTGCTGTTTGCAGCTCATCAATACTTGCCGCGCGAGGATGATCAATCTCTGCAATATACCAATCTGTGATTGGCAAACCAGAATCGGTTAAGCGCTGTGCAACCATAGCAATATCTTTGTCACCGAGCATAGAGAATAATATCTTAATAGTCGCAATTGATGTGTTTGGTTGGCGACTAACATGCTCTTGCCATAAGGGTAATAGCTGCGCCAATAAAAACTCAACCCCTTGCTCGTTGTGCGCCACATCAAACAGCCAATGACGCGCAGCTATCTTTCGATAATCAAACCGTCCTGCTAGTTTGACAGTACGTAAGGCTTGCGCAATACCCTCTGCATCGACTGCTAATGGACTGGCCAACACTGCAGATAGCGCATTGGCAGCGTTTGTAAGGGATAGTGCAGGACGTGGCAGCTCCAGCGTAACAGCAGCATTACTGTATTGCCAAGTCTGTGTATCTACTACGCGATAGCTAAAGTCTTGCTCTGCTTGATAAAAGGTAGCATTGTGGCTTTTAATAAGGCGCTGCACACTATCTGGCATGGTAGCAGCACCATAAACGAGAGTAATGTCATCACGTAAAATACCCGCTTTTTCGCTACCAATAACCTCAATATTATCACCTAACCAATCCACATGGTCGATACCAACATTAGTAATAACGGCCATATCTGGATCAATAATATTAACTACATCTAAGCGCCCACCTAATCCTACTTCCAACACCCATACATCACAGTCTGCTTCAGCGAATATCAATAACGCAGCAAGTGTCGTCATCTCAAAAAATGACAACGTTAAATCGCATGCAAGCCGTGCATTCTCTACCTTACTAAAAGCATCGATTAATGTCTCATCGCTGACCATCTCGCCATTAATGCGCACACGCTCATTAAAAACGCTTAAATGCGGTGATTGATACAATGCAGTCTTGTAGCCTCCCGCTTGACACATCTGGGCAATTACTGCTGTCGTCGAGCCTTTACCATTGGTACCTGCTACAGTAAATACGTACGCATCATCTTTGGCCGATTGTACTAAACCCAAACTCTCAGCCACAGGCAGCACTCGCGTAAGCCCCATGTCTATCGCTGATACATGTATCTGCTGCATATAATCTAACCATTCAGTTAAACTCGATTGGCTGGTAGGACTATCAGTATTAACCGTATTAGCTATAGATGCAGACATAAACAGAACCTATTAAAAACTCGAACTAAAAAAGAGAAAACAAAATTAAAAGTAGTGTATAACAACCTACTAAAAAACCAAACCTAAAAAACCAAAAATAGCACTTATCGTTAAATAACGACAAATGCTATTAGAAATATTCTAACCTCGTTGCACTAAAATCATGCCCATACTAAAGCCAGTAACCGTAACAAGTTAGGTCATTTAGCTGGACGATAATAAATTAAGCATCAACGTTTGGCTGGTGGCTCAACTTCGCCAATAAACGATAAATCGTATCAATCATCTGATGACGATGTACCACTTCATCAACCACGCCATGCTCTAACAAAAACTCCGCACGCTGGAACGGCTCTTCTAACGTCTCGCGCACCGTTTGCTCGATCACACGCTTACCTGCAAAACCAATCATCGCTTTTGGCTCTGCCAGATGAATATCGCCGAGCATGGCAAGAGAGGCCGTTACCCCGCCATAAACTGGATTGGTCAGTACCACGATATAAGGAACGCCAGCAATTCTTAGGCGTTCAACAGCGGCGGCAGTACGTGCCATCTGCATTAAAGACAGCAAACCCTCTTGCATGCGCGCGCCACCTGAAGCTGCAAAACATACCAAAGGCTGTTTGTCTTTAAGTGCTTTTTCAGCCGCCTGTACAAACCGGTCACCAACGACCGACCCCATAGAACCACCCATAAAACGAAAATCAAAAGCACAGGCAACCACATCAAGGTTGCGTAACTTACCATACAAAACGATTAAGGCTTCTGTCTCGCCAGTTTTAGTCTTGGCCTCAGTCATGCGCTGGGGGTATGGTTTGCTATCTACAAACCCAAGAGGGTCTTTGGCGCTAAATTCTTGTCCAAGCTCTCCATCTACTTGATCCAAAAACCATTGTAGACGTTCACGCGCAGTCATTGGTAGATGATGATCACAGTGCGGGCAGACATAACAGTTAAAAATCAGTGCCGTATTGGTAATCATTGAATGACAGTTAGTACATTCTGTAGACGGCTCGGTTTCAACTGCAGTCAGCGTTGCGGTTAGTTGCTGCTTGATACCCGGTACTGAGCGATTAAACCATGATTGACCGGCTTGAGAATTATCCGTAGCAGGGCTGACATCATCACTTTGAGTTTCGGGTTTTTTTATAGTATCAGTCATATTATTCGCCATTGTTGAAGGCTTATCGGCAAGCTTGCTCATTTACTTGTCCTTAAGAGTTTGATTGTTGTCTAGTCTAAGAAGCAAATACAGTCATAACATGAGCCGTTATGACTAACACGGTAGCTTATTCGGATTACTATTATCTATATCATGATAAACAATAAGCTGAATAAATCGAGTAATTGTAACAAATTATACATCATGTTAGTTTACACACGTAAACTAAATATAGCAAAGTGATTTACTAGTCTCTTTATCACTGCTTAGGTATTTAGACTGTCTAACGCACCGCGTAGCTCGTCCATCTTGTCCATAATTTTTTGCTGAGCTGTCGTCACAGCGGTGGCATCATTGGCATCGATATCAGCGAAGTTCTGCACCAGTGCACTACCTACAATAATACCATCTGCATGGGCTCCAATCGCCTTAGCAGAAGCACCATCACGGATACCAAAGCCGACACATACCGGCAAATCCGTTTCCGCTTTAATCGCTTGCACTTGGGTCGCAACATCATCAGTATCAAGCGTCGCTGAGCCCGTCACGCCTTTAAGCGACACGTAATAAATATAACCGCCGCAATGAGTTAATACTTGCTCACGGCGCTCAGGCAAAGTAGTTGGCGATAACAAAAAAATCTCATTCATCGCGTGCTCAGTCAAGTGCTGGGTAAAGCTCCCCGCCTCTGCGGGCGGTAAATCTACCATCAAAATACCATCGACGCCTGATTGCTCGCATAAGGTGACAAAACTATCATAACCGATGATCTCGACAGGGTTCAGATAACCCATCAGGATAATTGGCGTTTGTGTGTCTTGCTTGCGAAACTCTGCAACCATATTTAGCGCGTCACGTGTACTGGTACCTGCTGCTAATGCACGCTCGCCAGCTAAAGCCACGGTTGGACCATCGGCCATTGGATCAGAAAACGGCAAACCCACTTCGATCATATCCGCGCCATGCTTAACTAAGTCATGTAGTAAGCCGACAAAGTTGCTAGGATTGGGGTCGCCTGCCATCACATAAGGAATCAGGGCTTTTTTGTTTTGTGATTTTAAAGTCTCAAAAGTGCTTTCAATACGGGTCATAAAGGTCTCTTATTATTGTCAAGTTATTACAAAATAGAGGCTATGTTAGCCTCATCTAATCATATTACAACTCAATCCCTTCTGCCTTCATGACCGAATGCAGGTCTTTATCGCCGCGACCTGACATATTGACGATAATGCTTTGCTCGGGGGTCATGGTTTTAGCCAGCTTAAGCGCGTAGGCGACCGCATGCGCAGACTCTAAAGCCGGGATAATGCCTTCTTTACGTGTGGTTTCATGGAAGCCTTCTAACGATTCTTTATCGGTACAACCCACATATTCAACACGTTTCATATCTTTTAAGAAACTATGCTCAGGACCAACACCAGGATAATCAAGACCTGCCGAGATAGAGTGCGTCTCTTGAATTTGGCCTTCATCGTCTGCCATTAGATACGTACGGTTGCCATGTAGTACACCGATACGACCAGCAGCCAATGGCGCTGAATGGCGACCAGACTCAATGCCGTCACCTGTCGCTTCCACGCCATACATCTTGACATCAGTATCGTTTAAGAAATCAAAAAACAGGCCAATCGCGTTCGAGCCACCGCCAACGCAAGCAACCAAGGCATCTGGTAATTTACCCGTTCTTTCTAAATGTTGAATACGCGCTTCTTTACCGATAATCGCTTGAAAATCACGTACCAGTAACGGATATGGATGCGGGCCTGCAACGGTGCCGATGATGTAATAAGTGGTGTCGACATTGGTGACCCAGTCGCGCATGGCTTCATTCATCGCGTCTTTTAGGGTGCGTGAGCCTGAGGACACCGGCACTACAGTCGCACCCAGCAAACGCATACGATAAACGTTCATCTTTTGGCGCTCGACATCATCTGCACCCATATAGACGATACACTCTAGCCCTAGGCGCGCAGCAATCGTTGCCGTCGCGACGCCATGCTGTCCTGCGCCCGTTTCAGCGATAATGCGCTTCTTACCACACATTTTAGCAAGCAGTGCCTGACCGATAGTATTATTCACTTTATGCGCGCCAGTATGATTTAAGTCTTCACGCTTAAAGTAAATTTGCGCGCCGCCGATCTCATCACTTAAACGCTTGGCATGATATAGTGGTGTTGGGCGACCGACATAATTGACTAAGTCATTGTGATACTCTTCCCAAAATGCTGGGTCAGCTTTGACTTTGGTATACAAGGTTTCAAGCTCTTCTAATGCAGCCATCAGCGTTTCAGAGACAAAACGTCCGCCATGGACGCCAAAATGTCCGCGTGCATCAGGGTATTGGTTAAAGTCTTGAACATTCTCAGGATTAATGAAGGTATTGATAGATTTTGCAGCGTCAGATAAATCTTTGTTTATGGCATGACTCATGATAATTCCTACGATAAGTGGTGTCTTTTAATATAAGTATGGGTGATATAAGGATTGAGACAATTACTAAACTTATGAAAATGAAGCTTAATTAGAAAGTCGGAATAACGAGTAAATAAGAATAAATATAGCGATTATCTTAGATCACGTCAGTGACCGTCTCGTTTTGCCATCGGTCACGCTTGACAGCTTTCATGAAGGCACGCATTTTAGCGGCGTCTTTTTTGCCTTTATCAACTTCAATCCCGCCGCTAACATCGACGCCATAAATAGGCAAATCACGAGTCGCAGCGACATTTTCAATATCTAGTCCGCCCGCTAAGATAATCGGCAGTGAGCTATTATGCGGAATAAGGCTCCAGTCAAAGCGCGCGCCCGTACCGCCATATTTATGCCGATGATAAGCATCAAGTAAAATACTACTCGCCCCTACTGCTGCAAAGCTATCAATACGTGCGCTCACACTATCTAGCGTGTCTTGCTCAGCATTGATACGCAACGCTTTCATCCAGCGTTTATTGACAGCACTTGCCAGCAGCTGGCACTGCTCAGGCGTTTCATCACCGTGGAATTGAATGATATCAAAAGCGACGTTATTTGCCAGTTCAATCAGCTCATCATGAGCCATATTGACTACCAATGCTACGACACTGACAAAGGCCGGCACAGCAGCGCTCAACGTTTGCGCTTGTATCAACGTCACAGCGCGCGGACTTGGTGGATAAAACACCAAACCAATTGCATCAACACCCAACTTCACAGCAGTATCGATATCACTAAGCTGGGTAAACCCACAAAACTTCACGTGCATTTTATAACCTTTTTTATGACCTCAATAAAAACTTGAGTAGATGCTATGTATCAAAGACTGTAAGCGAAAACTGCTATAAATCTAATAAACAGTGATATTACGCTAAATTTCCATCATAAGAAATGATGATAATTTGTTAAACGATGGGCAAATCAATTGCATCAAAAAACTTATCCTAGCATACTTTTATTCATAGTTTTGTTTATGATTGCGATTGATTGGTATAAGGATAATTGAATGTCTAAGACTGCGTCTGCTAATAACGACAACGATGATAATATGGATGTGAATATGCCGCACTATCTAATGTGGTTTCGCCGAGATTTACGACTGCATGACAATACAGCGCTGGCAGCACTTTGTGAACAAGCTAACGCAGACAATGCGCAAGTCAGCGCTATATTCTTCCTCACCCCTGAACAGTGGCAAGCGCACGATACCTCGCTTGCCCAAGTTGATCATATTGCGCGTACTTTACCGATAATCGCCCAAGATTTGCAAACGCAATTGAATATTACCTTAACAGTGCAAGTCTGCTCCAATTTTGCTGATTGCGTAAATACGCTTAGCGCATTGTGTAAGGACAATGATATCAGCTGCATCATGGCCAATCATGAGTATGAAGGCAATGAGATTGAGCGCGATGCGCAGCTCACTAAGCAGCTGGCGAAGGACGATATCGAGTTTGTTCGCTGGCATGATCAGTGTATCTTGCCACCACAAAGCATCACCACCAATGATGGTGACAGCATGTATCAAGTATTTACCCCATTTTATAAAAAATGGCGACATACTTTGGACGTGAGCAGCATCCAATTACATGAAGCCACCGCCATAAATAAGAATAAAACCAAACTAAAATTATCAAAAGACAGCGCGTCTACTATCGAAGACATCGAAACATTAAGTAAAGAGGTAGTCAATATTTACCAAAAAACACGGCAAAAGGCTGACTTATCACCGCATATTGACATGGACGCTCAGTTAGAAAAAGCGCGTACAGCCTACCCTGCTGGCGAAGATGCCGCTTGCCAACGTTTAAAAGCGTTTATCGCTGATGATATCGATAGCTACGATATCGGCCGCGATGTCCCCAGTCTACAAGCAACCAGTCAATTATCCGCCTACCTCACTATTGGAGCGATCAGTCCCAGGCTTTGCTACCTGCAAGCAAGCCTAGCGCAAGAAAAGCTACACGGTAACGATGGCGATAACGAAGATATCAATCGCTGGATAAGCGAGCTGGCGTGGCGAGATTTTTATCGTCATGTGCTAGTGGACAAACCAGCACTTATTCGACACGAAGCTTATAAGGAAGAGACAGATACCAAGATTAATTGGTCATATGATAAGGATGGTTTTGAGACGTGGTGTACTGGCAAGACAGGCGTGCCATTGGTCGATGCGGCGATGCGCTGCCTGAATGCGACAGGCTTTATGCACAATCGTCTGCGTATGGTCACCGCGATGTTTTTAACCAAAGACTTACTGATTGATTGGCGCTTAGGTGAGCGTTATTTTATGCAGCAGCTGATAGACGGTGACTTTGCTTCCAACAACGGCGGCTGGCAGTGGAGCGCCTCAACAGGCACCGACTCAGCACCCTACTTTCGTATTATGAACCCCTTTAGCCAAGGCAAAACGCATGACAAAGACGGCGTGTTTATCAAAACCTGGTTACCTGAGCTAAAAGACATTCCTACCAGCATCTTGCATAGTGAGGACAAAATGCGTAAAGAACTGGCAAAAGACGGTAATTTTGCTGATATTGACTACCCAGTGCCTATGGTCGAACATAAAGCCGTGCGCCAGCTTGCAATTGCTGAATTCAAAAAAGAATAACAACGTTTTAGATATAGAGTATGTTGCTGACATATAGGTTGCTGACATATAGTCAGTTCGAAATAAAGACGTTAAACCAATATTGCCGTGCTACTGAGATATATTTTACTTGCTTGCTGTGTCTACGCTGACAGAGGCTACGCAAAATATATCTCAGCAGCACTGTCTTTTTTAACTTTCATCGTTTGCCGTGCAACATTTAACCTTTGTTTTAATTACTCGTTACTGCTGGCATCTGACACGCCCCTGCTCCTTGCGTAGTAACAGTCACCACTGCGCCAGTCATCGCAAACAGCTGCTGCAATTGCGTTTTTGCGTTTTGTAGCGCCATATTCATCACATCACCTCGGCACGCGCGTTCAAGGACTTCTTTTTTTGCCATTATCTGTGCTTGTTCAAGTATCTTAGGATCAACCTGCATTAAACCAAAAGCGCCTGTTTGCCAGTCATAAATCTCCAAATCATCTAAATATACTGAAAATATCTCTGATGGCGGTAAGGTAATATTAATCTGCGGCATCATTAAGACTGATGTATTAGCATCGTTTGCCTTTGCTTCATCTACATCAGTATCAGATTGTTCAGCCTGTACAACTTGTACCATCTCAGGTGTCAAAGCGCTCAAATTGATGCCCGCATCTACTCGACCACGAGCGATAAACAAACCTTTTTGCTCATCTTGCCAAAGCTTCATCCAGCTGCCTTGTCGCTCACTGGTAATCACTGTATCCACGCTAAAAGCCACCGTCTGCAACCGATTCAACTGTTGAATCTGTGTCACTACCCCTTCACGAGTGATGGTTTCAATCGGTTCTTCTACAGTCCGGTCATTGATAGTATAAATAGCAAAAGCCAAGGCCATAAAACTGATAATTAACAATATCCATGTCGCAATTCCAGTAGGCTGTTTTGGTTTAGGGCGCTTACTCATATTGTCGCGAGCATTATTAGGTGTACGATTATTAGAGGTTGTCATATGCGCTACCTTTTATATTATTAACGGCACTCAAAAGACGTTATTTACAAATGCTAAATTAAGCACGGCTCTATAGCATAAATGACGCTTTTCAAAATGACTTCAAGTATTAGCTACTAATCTTCTACACAATTGCTTAGTCCACAATTTTACAAACCCAACCGCTTTTAGACTTACTATAACTCTCACTATCGATGAATACTAAAACCATCAGATATTTGCTTTATTTTTTGTTCTATTTTGAAGTTTGTACAGCGTTCTCTTGCAAAAAACAAAAAGTCATTGCGTATAAGGCAAACTTTACCTAACATAGTCTGATTGCATCGATAAAATGTCAACGTATATAGGTTACCTGACATTAGCTTACTGTTAGCTGGTTTTTGAACAAAAAGCTTGACTATAAATTGTTAATTCATACACTGTCACGTCGATCATATCATTAGTTATATCAGGTTATATATAAAGGCAAGCTTGTAGCGATTATTTAATGCTCAGCGCCTTATTTATTATTTATTTTATCGTTGATAAGGTTCCGCTTTATTTATGAAAGCCAGTCAATTCTTGTTCGCCACTCTAAAAGAAACCCCAAGTGATGCCGATATCGCCTCAAGCCAATTGATGGTGCGTGCCGGTCTTATTCGTAAAATTGCTTCTGGATTATATATCTGGTTGCCGATGGGGCTGCGCATTTTACAAAAGGTTGAACGTATCGTCCGTGAAGAAATGCAAAATATTGGGGCTCAAGAGGTTCTTATGCCCATGACCCAGCCAGCTGAGTTATGGGAAACTACTGGTCGCTTCGACGACTATGGACCAGAGCTATTACGTTTTAAAGACCGTCATGATCGTGATTTTGTATTGGGTCCTACTCATGAAGAGGTCATTACCAACCTTGCTCAAGGTGAACTGCGCAGTTACAAACAGCTGCCAATCACATTTTTTCAGATCCAAGGCAAGTTTCGTGATGAGATTCGTCCCCGCTTTGGCGTGATGCGCGCGCGTGAATTTACGATGAAAGATGCGTATTCATTTCATGTCGACCAAGCATCACTCGCCAAGACCTACCGTGATATGTTCCATGCTTATACGCGTATCTTTACTCGTTTGGGTTTAGACTTTCGTGCGGTACAAGCAGATACTGGTTCTATCGGTGGTTTTGCCTCTCATGAGTTTCATGTACTAGCTGATAGCGGCGAAGATGATATTGCATTTTCAGACTCCTCTGATTATGCAGCCAATATAGAACTGGCAGAATCTGTCAATACAGCTGAGCGTCAACCACCCAAAATGCAGCGTGAGGACGTGCTAACAGAAGGAATGACCACTTGTAAAATGGTGGCTGAGCACTTAGATATTCCTTTAGCAACGACAGTCAAAACCTTGATTGTACATGGTCATACAGAAGACGATGAGCCTCAGCTAATCGCAATTGTATTACGCGGTGATCATCAGCTAAATACCATTAAAGCTGAAAAAATCGAAGAAGCTAACGTACCGCTGACAATGGCTTCTGATGAAGAGCTAAAAGCTGCTGGTCTACACAAAGGCTATATCGGGGTTGATTTAGACATGCCCGTGTTTGTCGATCGTTCGGCTGCATCGTTGTCAGATTTTGTGACTGGTGCTAATGAGGTGAACAAACATACCATCGGTATGAACTGGGCACGTGATGCTCGTATCACACGCATCGTCGATATACGCAACGTACAAGAGGGCGACCCTTCTCCAGACGGCAAAGGCACCTTAAAGATTAAGCGCGGTATTGAAGTCGGTCATATTTTCCAGTTAGGTGACAAATACTCCCAAGCGATGAATGCCACCGTATCTGGCGAAGATGGTAAACCAGTTACCTTGATGATGGGTTGCTATGGTATTGGCGTCAGCCGAATCATCGCCGCTGCTATCGAGCAAAATAACGACGAAAATGGCATCATGTGGCCAAAAACGCCATCAGTTGATGACTCGATTGCACCTTTTGAGGTTGCTATCATTCCGATGAAGTCAAAAGAAGAAACTGTCATGCAAACAGCAACGGCTCTGTATGACGAATTAAAGGCGCAAGGCATTAATGTGTTACTTGATGACCGCAACGAGCGTCCAGGGGTCAAATTCGCTGATCTTGAATTGATTGGTATCCCGCATCGTATCGTGGTCTCTGACCGTAACTTGGCTGAAGGTAAGTTTGAGTACGTCAATCGCCGTGAGACAGAAAAGCAAATGCTCAGTCGTGAAGAAGTTATTGCAAAAGTAAGTAGCAAGTAGCTTTTGTGATAAAAAACGTACTAAAAAAGCGCCTATTTCATAGGGTG
>NZ_LNUO01000036.1:0-6156 GCF_001462175.1 Psychrobacter sp. ENNN9_III | reverse complement strand
CAAGTGAATAGGCGCTTTTTTATTTTATAGTAGGTCGGCTACATAATCTAAATTATACGAAACCAACCCTATCAATTACTGACGAATCAAACGGCTTGGTTTAGGTAATAAACCTATGTCACTGACGCGGCAAGGATTGATATCGATACCACCGCGGCGCGTATACCAAGCTCTAACCATCAATGCGCTTGGCTTATAATACTCGCTCAAATCAGCGAATATCTGTTCGACACATTGCTCATGGAAGCCATTGTGCTGACGGAAGCTCAATATATAACGCAGCATATTAGCGTCATTGAAAGGCTTAGCAGTCGTCATTGAAACCGCCAACGTGCCCCAATCTGGCTGATTGGTCACCGGACAGTTACTACGCAGTAGATTGGAATAAAAGGTATACGGCTGAGTACCATCACTTACCACGCTTTCACTGCTCGCTTCTACTTCGTTTTCACTTAGCAATGACGCATCAGGATGTTCAATTAATGCAACTTTGTCCGTGTTGCCTGCTAGTGCCTCATCAATACAGACGCCCTCAGGCCGAGAAATCAACAAACCTGTCGTTTTATCGTCCAAACCATGCTCTAAGCCAAACAACTCAACCTGCACCTTAGCTTGCACGCAGGCTGATAAATCTTTAGCAATCAGCGCTTGCACATCATCCCAGCTGGCAAATTCGGTAAAGTTAATGCTGTTTAGGTACAATTTAAGCGATTTTGATTCGACAATGAATGGCGAGCTGGCAGGAAGACCAAAGCGGGCAATAGCAACTTGGGAGATGCCTTGGGTGTTGAGCCAAGACATCTCAAAAGCATGCCACCAATCCACACCGACTGCCAACTTATCATCATGCCAGCCAATCGCATCACGGCCCATACGACGAGCAATAGGATATAGCGTCTCTGGACTATACTTGGTGGGGTAGTCGGTAGTTTGCTCACCCAAGATACCGTGAATACTCATTTAATTTCCTAATATTAAACCGTTAAAAACTTATTTCTAGTATGTCAGTTTCTAATACGCCAATGTGCCAACGTGTCAAAAAACTGGCCAGTAATGACGCTAACTTTTAGATAATAAGGATTACAAGCGCACGCGTGAACCATTACTTAGTAAGCGATAAGCAATAGTATAAAATATCGCACAGAATACAAAAATAGCGGCCATCGAATACCAGACATTCACATCAGAATATCCCAAAATACCGTAGCGGAACGAGTTCACCATATAGACAATGGGATTTAATAACGAAACGTTTTGCCAAAACGGTGACAAATTTTCCATCGAATAAAATACCCCACCAAGATAAGTAAGCGGTGTCAGTACAAAGCTTGGAATGATAGAGATGTCATCAAACGAGCGCGCAAATACAGCATTGATAAAGCCCCCAAGAGAAAACAAGATAGATGTACCCAGTACCGTAAATACCGTGACAAATAAATGCTCAATACCGAGGTCGGTAAAAAATAGCGCTACTATTGAGACAATAATCCCGATTGCCAATCCGCGAAAGATACCTCCGCTAATATAACCCATCAAAATAGCATGCTTAGACACTGGTGAAACGAGTAGCTCTTCGATACTGGCCGTAAATTTGGCACTAAAAAAGCTTGAGACAACATTAGAGTAGCTGTTGGTAATAATCGACATCATAATTAGGCCAGGGACGATAAACTGCATGTATGGCACGCCGCCCATCTCCCCCACACGTGAGCCGATCATCTTACCAAAAATGACAAAATATAGACTCATCGTAATAACTGGCGGCAGCAATGTTTGGGGCCAAATACGCAAAATACGGCGCACCTCTTTTAACCAAATGGTACGAAAAGAGATCCACTTTTTGTTCCATGACATTGTTCTATTATGATCTAAGGCTCCTTGACTCATAATCCTGCCTCCTTCATGCTATCTGCACTTTGAATATTTTTGTCAACTAAGCGCATGAATAACTCTTCTAAGCGATTGGCTTTAGTACGCATACTAGCGACAGTGACGCCTTGGTCGGACAATTGACGAAAGACACTGTTTAATGACTCACCTTCGGTCAGCGTAACTTCAAGTGTCTGGTTGTCAGGTTGTGTTACACCTGTTACCTCAGTTAATTTTAATTCACGCGTAAGGGGCGTATCTAAATCAAACACAAAGGTTTCAACTGACAACTGCGCTAGTAAGTTTTTCATTTCTGTATTAATACGAATTTCACCATGATCTAAGATTGCAATACGCTTACACAACTGCTCAGCTTCTTCGAGATAATGCGTGGTCAAAATGATGGTCGTGTTTTCTTCAACATTGATCTGCTGCATAAACTCCCACATAGAGCGGCGCAGCTCAATATCCACCCCAGCGGTCGGCTCATCAAGAATCAACAGTTTTGGTTTATGAATCAAGGCGCGTGCAATCATCAAACGACGTTTCATACCACCTGATAGCTCACGTGACTTATTGTCGCGCTTATCCCATAAGCCAAGAGCCGTCAGCAATCGTTTTGCCCGTGGTCGCGCTTCTTTAGCTGGAATACCAAAGTAACCAGCTTGAGTAATCAAAATGTCTTGTACTTTTTCAAACTGGTTAAAATTGAACTCTTGCGGTACTACGCCAAGATACTGTTTGGCAACTGAAGGATTGGTCAACAGATCCGTACCAAAAATATTGACGCTACCAGTTGTAGGTTTAAATAATGAGCTAATAATGCCAATCATTGTTGACTTGCCAGCCCCATTTGGGCCAAGCAAAGCAAAAAATCCACCTTGTGGCACCGTTAGGCTGACATCTTTTAGCGCCGAAAACCCATTATCATAGGTTTTGGATAGATTTTGGATAGAAAGCGCTGGTACCTCAGACATGAATACCTCTTTATAAATTTATAAAATAAATGTTGTAATGCCTTGATGTGAGGTTGCTATAGACAGATTTCAACTATCGCAATATATAACAACACTATTGATTTCATCAATCACCAATCATAAAAAAAACGTCTATCTCAGTCAACGAAATAGACGTTTTATGGTCGTATACAACACGTGTCAGAACAGTAGTTTCAGAGCTACTCTCTATAGCGTAACTTTATCTTTTCAGACTAGCTTGCTTCATCAATCATATAATCTACAGCGTTTTGGACTTCTTCATCAGGAATGTTAGCACCGCCTTTTGCTGGCATAGCATTAAAACCATTAATAGCATGCGTATACAACGTGTCTGAACCTTTCGCTATACGTGGTCCCCAAGCACCTGCATCACCCAGCATAGGTGAACCAAGCAATCCTGAAGCATGGCAAGTTTGACATACTGCATTATATACTGCTTTGCCGTCACGAGGGCCATCACCTGCTGCTGGGCCAGCGGCACGCGCTGTCACATCACAAACTTCATCATCTTCAAAACAGACTTTAGCAACCGGTTGAATACGAGCTATCAGATTAGGATATAGGGCAATAAGCTTTTGCACTTGCGGTGTATCCTCAGGAATCGGCTCTTCATTAGTTACCGGAGCCGCTTGCGCTGTTTCTTCTGTTGCCGCTTCTTCTGTCGTAGCGTCAGCAGGCAGAGCACCATCGACAGGAGCAGTATCGCTTGTCGTATCAGCGGCAGCTTTTGGTTCATCGCCTAGTTGTTGAGGAACATCTTCAACCACTTCTTGTGCTTCTGTTACATCAGATATGGTTACAGGTGTATCTGCAATATCTTCGGCTTGGCTCACTGCGATACTAGCGATTCCTAGAATGGCAGCTGCCGATAACATAACTACTTTTCTCATTCGTCACGTTCTCTTATTTACGTATACAAGCGCTAACACGACTTGGACTTTCTGTCTATCTTCCTCTGACAGTATCTAGTTATCAACAGCAAACAGCCATCCCAGATGCAAGCGTACTTGTAATCGGTGATTATGAATATGAATTTTCCCTAACATTATAAGGGAAAAGGTATGTAAATTGCCATGCCTGTTTACTGACTATCTGAGTATTTATCAAATAATCCTAAGAGCTTGTTTCATTTATTGGCTTTGTCGCTTTTATTTGTTAGACTAAGCGGTCTTTATTTTTCGACGACTTATAACTTATACTGCAAGTCTGGTTTTTACACCCAATGAGTTGATTCACTTTACATAGCAGTTCACTCATCTTATGCGCTCGTAGCTCAGTTGGATAGAGTATCGGTTTCCGAAGCCGAGGGTCGTGGGTTCGATTCCCGCCGAGCGCACCAATCATTGTAACCAATCTATTATTTCAAAGTATATCTCACTGAGCCAACTTATCTATTTTGGTTTAGCTGTAATGCTATGTCTGGCATTTCCAAAACTTTCTTATCAAATACCTGTTTACTCTAAACTTACCCTTCTCTTTTATCACTCCTAAACTTTTCTTTTGAGCAAGCTACTTTATGGCAAAAATACGCCTTTTTGCTTTCTTCGCTTAATCTTTACAAAAAAACTACTTTTATTAGAAATAATACTTACATTTTAAAAGCAACCTAAGTATTATTGCTTATTAGGTATTTATGTAACTATATGTAATTAAATGAATATATAGCAATATTCTAGTAACCAAATATAGATTCAAGTACAGAATATTTTTGGCTCGTTAATTGCATGTTTAAGATAGGTTTAAACGAGCCAGCGGTTTATAACTTTTAATATAGTATGAGTTAAGTCTAGGAGACGTAATGAGTGTATTTTATATGGCAGCATTATCAGTAGGGTCTGTATTCTGGGGAATGGTTGTTGTTTGGCTGATGGCAACGCGGTAAGTAGCTGGCTTGTTGAGCTCAACATATTTCTTGCAAGTCAGTACCAAGCTGGGCTCGACTCGGTACTCGATGATAATTGATAATAGGCACCTCTCCTAAGCGGCGCTCACCAGCTGCGATACTATTATCTATGGTAATCATTGCAATCTTTTTATTCTCTTTGGTAATTAGCAAATGCTTAGCTCTTCTGCTGGTACTATAGTTAGGAAAGTGTTTTTTAATTAAAATAGCTGTCTTTTGTAAGCTATCATTTGTTAATGGCTTCTTACCCGCTGAGGCGTGTGCTCCACTTTTGGGATTGACTTTATTACTACGTAAATGTGCTATCAGCCATAGTACTGTAATGACTGCTAGCAATATGACAAGCCACCAAATTCCGTCTATCATAGAAAAGTATATCCATTATTAGCAAGGGTTAAGTCATGGTAGCAGAATTATCGCCAAAACTAATAGCAGAAGTACATCGGGCTGCTGAGTTATTAGCGGTTCGACCACAGATCTGTATTCTAACAGGTGCAGGTGTATCAGCAGAAAGTGGCATTCCAACTTTTCGTGATAAGCAAACTGGTCTCTGGGAACATTATCGGGCAGAGGATTTGGCAAGCCCCACTGCCTTTGCTCGGGATCCACATTTGGTATGGTCATGGTATCAATGGCGCAGGCAAATGGTCCATGACAAAAAACCTAATCCTGCTCACTATGCGCTTGCCAAGTGGCAACAAGACGCTAAAAACCACAAACAGCGCTTTACATTGGTCACACAAAACGTCGATGATTTACATGAACAAGCAGGCAGTAGAGTCACCCATCTACATGGTCATCTGTGGCGTAATCGTTGTCATGACTGTGGTACGCCCTACCAGAGTGAAACAGAAGCTTCAAATAGTAATAAAAAATCTATTGAGTTTGATGACAGCCTAATATCTTGCCAACAGTGTGATGGTTATATCAGACCTGATATTGTCTGGTTTGGTGAAGCGCTACCCGTACAAGCGTGGCAAACAGCTGAGAATGCTGCCGCCAGTTGCGATGTGTTCATCAGCATTGGTACATCAAGCTTAGTATACCCTGCAGCGGGTCTGGCACAATTAGCCCAGCAAAATGGCGCAAAAGTCATCGAGATAAACCCCAATCCAACCCCTAATACTATCGTCGATATTACCCTAGCTGCAAACGCTGGCGTAGTACTGCCTTTATTGATGCAAAAAATGGCTCCGCTAACTTAATCACTGTATAAAAGACAACGCCTGTACTTACCGACAAGACAAAGATGCAAAAGACAAAGACGCAAAGTATTAATAACAACTACATGCTCTATAAGTGATTAAGTCTCTAATAGCTCCTAACCAGTTACTGCAATGCGCGCTCCACTTTAGCCAAGTATGCTTTTTTTAGGTCATCATCTAT
>NZ_LNUO01000035.1:0-37666 GCF_001462175.1 Psychrobacter sp. ENNN9_III | reverse complement strand
AGGTAAATCTAGTGAGCAGGGTATTTCATCGTTTCAGGCGTTAGCCGTCTCACTCGCAGGACGCGTGGGTATGGGTAACATCGCAGGTGTTGCTGCTGCCATCGGCTTTGGTGGTCCAGGCGCCGTATTTTGGATGTGGATTGTGGCGTTCTTAGGGGCATCTACTGCCTACGTTGAGTCTACACTTGCACAGATTTATAAAGAAAAGGACGTGGTTACTGGCGAGTATCGCGGTGGCCCTGCGTATTACTTTGAACGCGCACTTGGCCAAAAATGGTACGGGATCCTTTTTGCAATCTCCTCTATCTTAGCTTGCGGTATGTTCTTACCGGGTGTACAAGCAAACGGCGTTATCAGTGCATTTGCACAGGTAATGGGTGAAGGCACTATGATGAATATCGGGAGCCTAGAAGTTGGCTCTATGCGTCTGGTTGCGTTAGTCATCATCTTAGTAGTACTAGGTATTATCATTTTTGGTGGTATTAAGCGTATTGCAACCTTTACTGAGTTTGCAGTTCCTTTCATGGCACTAGGTTATATTGTCCTAGCTTTGATTATCATGTTTACAAACTTTGATATGATTCCTCAAGTTTTTGGTATGATCGTTGGTGACGCCTTTACTGCTCAAGCAGGTTTTGGTGCGGCAATCGGTTGGGGTGTTAAACGTGGTATTTACTCAAACGAAGCGGGTCAAGGTACAGGTCCTCATGCGGCAGCGGCTGCTGAAGTTGAGCATCCATCACAGCAAGGTTTGGTACAGGCATTCTCAGTCTATGTCGATACCATTCTAGTCTGTTCTGCTACAGCCTTTATGATTCTAACGATGGGTACTTATAACATCCAAGGTACGCTACCTGATGGTCAGTTCATCGTTCAAAACGTAGCAGCGACCACTGAAATTAACGCGCCTGCCTTCACGCAAATGGCGATGGAATCAGTATACGGCTCATTCGGTGATACTTTCATCGCTGTTGCAGTGTTCTTCTTCGCCTTTACTACTATTTTGGCTTACTACTATATTGCTGAAGTAAACGTGGCTTATTTGACACGCTTTATCGGTCGCGGTGCGAATAGAACGGGCTTATTCTTAGTTAAAGTACTCATCATGGCGATGGTTGCTTATGGTGGTCTAAACTCAGCTGGTTATATTTGGGCTATCGGTGATATCGGTGTTGGTCTGATGGCATGGCTTAATATCGTTGGTATTCTTGTTATCTTTATCGTTGCACGTCCAACACTTACCATGCTCAAAGACTATGAAGCCCAGCGTAAAGCTGGTGTTAAACGCTATAGCTTTGATCCTGCAAAATACGGTATTAAGAATGCGCCATATTGGGAAGCACGTCATTTACAAGAGCAAGAAAGAATGGCACAAAGCCCACTACACAAAGAGCATAAATAACGCTTTTTGAAGTAGCTAGCATGTATTAGTGTCACATAAAATTAAAAAGCTTGAGACTATGGTCTCAAGCTTTTTTTATACCCTGCGTTACACGTTATCTTTTGATATCAGATGCCCTTATCTACAACACGTGCAGACAGTTTTTTTAATCCAATAAAAAACCCAGCACGTTTGACTGGGCTTGGTCTTAAAATTATGCATGTATTAAGTCAACTGGTTTTAGTAAGGTCCTATTATTTAGGCATCAATACGGTATCAATCACATGTACCACACCATTGGTTGCCATCATATCTGGCTGAGTAATATTAGATGTGTTGCCGCTTGCATCTGTGATGACATTGGCTTCACTGATAGAAAACGCCTGACCATTTACCGTTTCGATATCTGTACCGTAAGGGATATCGGTAGATCTTACTATCATACTTGGAATAACATGATATGACAGTACATTGGTCAACATGTCTTTATCAGCCAATAGCTCTTCTTTTGTGACGTCAAGCTTCGTTAATGCATCAGCAAATGCAGCGTCCGTAGGTGCAAATACAGTGAACTCACTGCCTGAATCCATAAGAGTTTGATCCAGACCAGACGCTTCTAGTGCTGCTGTCAAAATAGTCAAATCGTTGTTTTCAGAAGCAAGTTCGGCGATATTCTGCGTGGCAGTGGTCTCTTCTGCCATTACTTCAGGTTCCGCAATAACTTCCGGCTCTTCCATTGGTTCAGTTTCGACCATTGGCTCAGTTTCAACCATCGGTTCAGTAGTTGCTTCAGCCTCGGTAGGCTCAGTAACCGTTTCTGCGTCATTACAAGCTACCAAAGATACCGCTGATGTAGCAATTGCTAGAGATAATAAAGTCTTTTTTAACATGGGTCTATCCTTATAAAGATTGATCAAGTAGCTTCTTACTGATCACTATACAAACTCATTCAAAGCATGAAGTAAGAAGTACCATATATGTCTCGTTTATTGTGGTAACAGTACTTTATCGATAACGTGTACAACACCATTGGTAGCAGCGATATCTGTTTGTAAGATATTAGCAGTACGACCACTCTCATCCATCAATTTACCTTCAGGCGTTATCATCAATGTGTCTTTGCTAAGCATCATAACGTTGCCTGGCTGCACATCCTTAGCGTATACAGGTGCTGGACCATTGATTACGTGGTAGCCTAAAATCTTAGTTAAAGCTGGTTTGTTCGCAAAAAGCTGCTCTTTACTCATACCAGTCTCTTGCAGAGCTTCAGCAAAAGCTGCATTGGTTGGCGCAAGAATAGTAAAATTTGCATCAGGATTAGATAATGGTCCTGCTATACCCGCAGCTTGTACCGCTTCAACAAGCGTTGAAAATTCAGCATTGCTTTGAGCAACTTGTACCACATTCATCTTAGCTGTGGTTTCGCTTTGAACAGGTGCTTTTTGAGCTTGTGTAGACACCTGTTTTGCTTGCGTTGACGTCTTTTCAGCTGGCATCATATTATTACAAGCGCTTAAGCCTGCGATTGATACAGCCAATGTGCCGATAGTAGCAAGTTTGGTAAGTTTCATATTCATATCCTTGATTTTGATGTATATTCTAGGTGCAAATTTAAAAGGTGAATGGTGCTTTTGTTAAGGCAAAATTCCAAAAAATTAACTTATATGTGGTGACCTACTACCTATACAAACACAGTATCTATGTAATTACCTATGTAATGACACTACTTAAAAAGTCAAAAACAGCGCTTACAGGATATAAATACAATGTGCATATACAATATTTAACCATCATTACTTGAGAACTTATAAGCCATACTTACGAGCAATCGAGCCTTACCACTTCAAACTAACATGATCAGTAAAGTTAACTATTTGCATTTGCGCTATTTTTTGTCACCGCCTTGTAAGTTTTGTCTGCTTTCTAACACGAATTATTTTTTGTATTTGTAAGAAAAATTTTACTATGGTTCATGACAATTACGATAAGAATATATTCACATATAAGAATATAAAGTGACCTCAGAGTACAATTCTATTACGATATCAACTGATATGATTATCAACTCTATCTGTGTCCCTGATAGTTAAAACCGAATAAAAACATACCAATAAGCGCTGTATTTTTCATGCTAGAATATTGCAGATTTGTGCCTTCTAATGACGCTATGACTTTCTCTTTTCTAATCACAGTATTGACAATATAAGCAGTATACCTATGACTCAACAGACGACTTCACAGACTCATGTCCCAGCCACTAATTCACCACAAGCGGCGGACGATTTTGTCCTAACGCCGCCTGCGCTCTTTCCTTTTAAAGAACAGCAACTAACCGCTCGTGCCCGTATTACCGAGCAAATGAAGTCGCGTATTTTGATGTTAGATGGTGCGATGGGGACACAGATTCAGACTTATAAGCTCGAGGAAGCTGACTATCGCGGTGAGCGCTTCGCTGATATTGAGCAAGACGTACGTGGCAATAATGATCTGCTGGTACTCACGCAGCCGCAGATGATACGCGACATCCATCACGATCATCTTGCAGCAGGCGCTGATATTATCGAGACCAATAGCTTTAACGGTACGCGGCTCTCGATGTCTGACTACGATATGGAGTATCTGGTACCAGAATTAAATATTACTGCAGCTCAAATAGCACGGGCGGCGGCTGACGAATTTACCGCAAAAAACCCTGACAAACCGCGCTTTGTCGCAGGGGTCATCGGGCCCACTTCACGCACCTGTTCGCTATCGCCTGATGTCAATGACCCTGCTTTTCGTAACATTACCTTTGATGAGCTGGTGCTTAACTACCGTGAGGCGACGCTGGCATTGATAGAAGGCGGCGTCGATATCATCTTGATTGAGACCATCTTTGACACCCTAAATGCCAAAGCGGCGATATTTGCCATCACTGGCGTATTTGATGATATCGGTTTTGAGCTGCCGATTATGATATCAGGCACCATCACCGATGCTTCAGGTCGCACGCTATCGGGGCAAACGGCAGAGGCGTTTTATAACTCTATTCGTCACGCCAAGCCGTTATCTGTTGGCTTTAACTGTGCGCTTGGCGCTGATGCGCTGCGCCCGCATATTCAGACGCTCTCGAACATCGCTGACACTTATGTCTCCGCGCATCCAAATGCGGGCTTGCCCAATGAGTTTGGGGAATATGATGAAACTGCTAAAGAAACCGCAGCTCTGCTTGAAGGTTTTGCCAAAGCGGGCATCTTAAACATCGTGGGCGGCTGCTGTGGTACGACACCTGAGCATATCCGCCACATTGCGGATATGGTGGCAAACTTTCCGCCGCGCCAGATTCCTGAGATTGCACCAGCCTGCCGCCTATCGGGACTTGAGCCGTTTACTATCACCGCCGACAGTCTGTTTGTCAACGTCGGTGAGCGTACCAACGTCACCGGTTCCAAGAAATTTTTGCGTTTGATCAAAACCGAAGCCTATACCGAAGCGCTCGATGTCGCACGCGATCAAGTCGAGGGCGGCGCACAAATCGTCGACATCAATATGGATGAGGGCATGCTCGACTCCAAGCAGGCGATGATTCATTTTGTCAACCTGGTCTCAGGTGAGCCAGATATCAGCCGTGTGCCTTTAATGATGGACTCCTCAAAATGGGAGATCATCGAAGAGGGGCTTAAACGTATTCAGGGCAAATCGGTCGTCAACTCCATCTCCTTAAAAGAAGGCTACGATGAGTTTGTTAAGCATGCCAAGCTCTGTATGCGCTATGGCGCCGCTGTCATCGTTATGGCCTTTGATGAAGATGGGCAAGCGGACACTTATGAGCGCAAAATCCAGATCTGTCAGCGCAGCTATGACGTACTGGTCAACGAAGTCGGCTTCCCATCTGAAGACATTATCTTTGACCCCAATATCTTTGCGGTCGCAACTGGTATCACCGAGCACAACAATTACGGCGCGGACTTTATTAACGCGACGAAATGGATAACCGAAAATCTGCCCAATGCCATGGTGTCAGGTGGCGTCTCCAACGTCTCATTTAGCTTCCGTGGTAACCCGATTCGTGAAGCGATTAACTCGGTATTTCTTTATCATGCGATCAAAAACGGCTTGACCATGGGTATCGTCAATCCGTCGATGCTTGAAGTCTATGACGACATCCCTGTCGAGGCGCGCGAGGCGATCGAGGATGTCATGCTTAATCGCAATCAAGGCGAGACAGGTCAGGATGCTACCGAACGCCTGATGACTATCGCTGAGAGCTATCAAGATGGCGGCAAGAAAAAAGACAGCACCGTCGATATGAGCTGGCGTGAGGGCACGGTAGAAGAGCGCATCGCCCATGCACTGGTCAAAGGCATCACCACCTTTATCGAAGCCGATACCAAAGAAGCATGGGAGAAATACCCCAAACCGCTTGACGTTATCGAAGGGCCACTGATGGATGGCATGAACATCGTCGGTGACTTATTTGGCTCGGGTAAAATGTTTTTACCGCAAGTGGTCAAGTCGGCACGCGTCATGAAACAATCGGTCGCTTGGCTGAACCCGTATATCGAAGCAGAAAAGGTCGAGGGCGAAGTCAAAGGTAAGATCCTGATGGCAACCGTCAAGGGGGATGTACATGACATCGGCAAAAACATCGTCGGCGTGGTACTTGGCTGTAATGGCTATGACATCCTTGATCTTGGCGTGATGGTGCCGTGCGAAAAAATCCTCGATACCGCTATTAGCGAGAAAGTCGATATCATCGGCTTATCAGGACTGATTACCCCTAGCCTTGATGAGATGGTCTATGTCGCCAAACAGATGCAAGAGCGCGGCATAACGTTGCCACTGATGATCGGCGGTGCCACCACCTCCAAGGCGCATACGGCGGTAAAAGTCGAACCGCAGTATCAAAACGATGCGGTCATCTATGTCTCGGACGCCTCACGCTCGGTCGGCGTGGTCACCAAACTGCTCTCTAAGGAAAATCGTCAAGGTCTTATCGATGAGACCCGCGAAGAGTATATCAAGGTACGCGAGCGTCTGGCCAAGCGTCAGCCCAAAGCGGCCAAGATATCTTATGCGGATGCTATCAAGCTTGGCTTTGACTATGACTGGGACAACTATGTGCCGCCTGCGCCCAGTAAACTTGGCCAAGTGATACTTGATGATTATCCGATCGCAACCTTGCTGCCTTATATCGACTGGACGCCGTTCTTTATCTCTTGGGGACTGACAGGCAAATACCCTAAAATCTTGCAAGATGAGGTCGTTGGTGAAGCGGCGCGCGATCTGTTTGACAATGCCAATGACTTAATGCAAAAAATGATCGATGAGAAGTTAGTCGTCGCTAAAGGGGTGTTTAAAATCATGCCAGCCAAGCGCACTGGCGCAGATACCGTCACCGTTTATGATAGCGTGCCTGAAGATGGAGGACAGCCAACGCATACCTTTGAGCACTTGCGTCAACAGTCGGACAAAGCCAGCGGTAAGCCAAACTTTAGCTTGGCGGACTTTATCTCACCAACAGACACGCACACCGATCATATCGGCGGCTTTACCGTCTCCATCGTTGGTACAGAAGACCTCGCTGAAAAGTATAAAGCAGCAGGCGATGATTATAACGCTATCATGGTACAGGCACTATCTGACCGCTTGGCCGAAGCCTTTGCCGAGCACTTGCACGAGCGTATTCGTAAAGACTACTGGGGCTATCAGGCTGATGAGACGCTAACCAATGATGAGCTAATCAAAGAAAAGTACGTCGGTATCCGTCCTGCACCTGGCTACCCTGCTTGCCCTGAACATACGGAAAAAGGCAAACTGTTTGACTGGCTCGATACGGTTGAGGCTATCGGTACAAGACTGACGGAAAGCTATGCAATGTGGCCGGCGTCTTCGGTCAGTGGCTTCTATTACTCGCATCCTGATAGTGAGTACTTCAACGTCGGAAAGATTGGGCGTGATCAGTTGGAGGATTATGCCACTCGTAAACATTGGGATATGAATACTGCTGAGAAGTGGTTAAATCCAAATTTGTAGAGTTGGTTTTCGTTAGAACTTTCTAGAGAAATTTTAGATGCGGGATTGGTTGCTTAGGAAGCCATTCCTGCTATCCGCTCATATCTTGCACGTCCACTGGCGCGGTGACTAATTGCTAGCCGTATTCCTGTTACCTCGATAACCCGTCTAGCAAAGTCACCGCAAGCCATTGGTCGCACAAGTATATCCGCTACTATCAGGGCTAAGAAGCCTTGCTATGCCAAGGTTACTCTATTAGTAATAATTATATTAAATAGACATTTATATCTATAGGACTCCTGCATAAGTGCTCACTAGTACCTGAAATACACTGAGAGAAGTCGATAAAATCGTACTTTTGTAAGAAGTGTTATGACTAAATTTTCTTTTGAAGCTCAATATATTCTGGAATGTTCTTTTCAGCAAGAACATTTATAAATCTACCTAAATTAGGAATGTTTATAATATTTGATAGCTTCTTCTGTTCCTCTAAACTTATAGGACCAACTTGTTCTGCTCTTATCTTATGAGCCTCAATATTCTGAGTCAGGAAATCTATAAACTTACTATTAACTTCTAACCCAAACATATTAAATGTCATTTCTTCTGCTATTAATTCATTATCAGCTACATTAGACCAATATTTTAATCTTATAGAATTTATGTAGCAATGCAGCTTGATAACTGTATCATTATCAACAATATATAAATACTTTATAAGTATATCTTTAGATATTTTACGCTGATAACGTACATCTTTGATAGGTTTTAATGAACCAATAACCTGACTAATCAGAACATCGTTTTCGTATTTAATATCAGTCTCGGCTACTATCCCAAATAAATTACCTAAATCACTACTAAATGAATGAAAATCTAAAACACTCAATCTTCCTGATAGAACTCTTTTAAGAGGTATATCCAACAAGATTTTAATTTTTTCACTCGAAATACTAAATAGCTTGAAGTTATAGTATATAAATTTATTCAACGCTTTGTAGGCATCTGAAGGTAAGTTTTTATTAGTGAAGATTGACAAAATCAGTTCGACTAGTTTATCCAACTCCTCATCCTTCCATTCTATTAATGAGTTTACAAGGATTAAGTTCGTTATTGCTTTCCCAACTATATCATTGAAAATTCCCGTTCGAGAATTGTCATATAATGAGACTAAATTTTCAAATGTGATTAGCAAATATTGAGTATATTCAGCACAATCTATATAAGAACCACTAGATTCATAATACTCTAAAATATCGTTAATCAATCCATATAAATTTTTAAATTCATAATATTTAACTAAAATAAAGAGGTCATGCTGCTCTATGCTATGATTGTTTGATAGAGGGATCTGGAAAATATTAGTCTCACTTTTATTATCTTTAATCATCAACCTGAACTTTAATTCTACATATAACTTCATTAAATCAATAAAAATATTATACTCATCAATCATTATTTCATTTAGTATAAAAAAACGTAATATTTGCAAGCTTCTATTATTTGAACGATAGTTATTAGTATTGATTAAATAATTCTTTTCTATATTCGCAAATTCATTATTAGCATCATGATAAAACTTGTAGAGTAAATCAAAATTTAAAAATTCATATAAACCTTGTAAGTGTCTTTTTACACTTGCGGGGTATAAATCGAGCTTGCTTCTCCAATTTGTTTCTAAATTATCAAAAATTCTCTGAGCCTCAAACTCTATTTCAAAATTGAATCTTATTTTTCTTGTTATTAAATCAACATTAAACATAGATATTATTGCTTTATAAAACTCTTTATTCTTTAGTTTTTGGTAAATTGCACTATTATACTTATTTATAAGTTTCTCATAAACTACCAGATTTTCAGATTTATCGCTTTCAACTGTTTTTATTATACCCATTATTTCTTTATTATGATGTGAGAAATTTAAATATTCATCATACTTTATATCTACGGCGTCTAATTCAGAAATATCAGTTTCTGATAAGAATTTTTTAACTTCTATCCAGTTTTTCTTATCGTCGTTTGTAAGATATAGACAATTAGCTAAATAAAAAACTTTAAGTATCTTTATCATTTTTATAGAAATATCACTATCTTGTTTTAAAGCTTTATAACCATCATAATTCTTGATAATCTGAAAGAATATTCTGTATATTTTACGCTGACTTTTATCGTAGTCTGTCGTCATTACTCCATCATGGAACCATAATCCGAAACAATTAAGATGATATTCAACTGTACAATTTGATAATGCATTAGTAACTTGTTCAGGTAATAAAGCGTTAAATTCTAGCAAACCTTTAAGGTGTTCATATATAAAGTTGATGACCTCTATTTTAACCTGGCTACTAATTTTAATCTCTTCATCACTATTTTTACTCTCAATTATAGACAATATATTATATGGAATATCATATTCAGATTTAACTTTATCCAAGAATATCTCGTATACATTTCTATATTCAAAAGTTTTTTCATTATCTACAACTATTGGAAAAACTGCTTGTATTCCGTGGCTCCTCAAATACATGCTCTCTGTAACATTTTCATTAATTGACAACATAAACCTTGGTGGAGCTATATTAGAACGCCTTTCAATCCATTTAGAAATGATTTTTAGATCATAGTCACTATATGAATATCCTAAAAATAGTATAGTATAAGATGATAATATATGTCTTAGGAGGTTTTCTACTAAAGGAAAATTATCACTATATTGTAAATAGTCATCTTCTTTAAATACAATGTTGTGGCTAGAAAAATCACCATGTACTTTTAAAAGTTTTCTAGGTAATATAGATTTAACTAGATCAGCATCACTTTTTATAATATCATAGATATGACCATTTTGTTCTATTGAATTTTCTAAGATATTATCCCAGTTAGTTGTAATAACATATTTAGGATTTAATTCGAAAATTTTCTCGTGAATGTCAGACGAGTTAGCATGTAGTGGAATTAAAGATTTGAGTTTCTCATAAAGTGAATATTCACCAAATTTCAAATAGTATAGTTGTGCTACTTTTAAGTAGTCGCCTTCCGTTGTGTCTAAGTCTTTCTTCAAAACATCAACTATATCCCCCCAAAATGGGAAATGCAGACTGTTCGTTTCAGAAAACTTAGAAACCCCTGCACCAACAAAAACAACCAAATTTTCGTTATCTCTTGCATTAATAATTGTATTTATGTGTGCTTGATTAAACTGCATATTTTCCTCAAATATATTTAATACAGATAAATATAGTTTCTATTACTCATACTAAAAATTTCATTATTTTTTTCTTAATGACTAAACAATCTAAACTTAGTTGCTTTACCCTTACCCCGCCGACATCGCTCAGAACAATAAATCATCTGCTTCCACTCCTTTTCCCACTTTTTACACCATGTAAAAAGACGCAGGCAGACGGGATAAATCTTCTCAGGTAGGTTTTTTTGTATCTTATAATCTTCTTATACCCAATATAGCGCTAGGCTAAAACCACAGCTTACTGTAGATATAAGGTATTATAGCCTGCTTCATGCACCTTTAAACAAATGATTTATAAATTGGTGCGTGGAACGCACCCTACACCAAGTTTTGCAGTGCATGTGCTATTTTAAGGTTTGGTTTTTTTGTAGGTTGGTGTCGAGGCACGAGACCCAACAATTTTTAAATCAAGAATGTTGGGGGTCGCAAGCTCCGCCCAACCTACCCAAACTGAACAACGACCAATATTTGTAAGAATGAGATGTTGCCGCTAGTCCTGATTGCAGCGGTTATCCTTGTCTGCTTACTGGGATGCGGGGGCTGGCTAGAGGGGGTCGCTCGAATGTTGGAACGCCTCTAGCCTTAGCCACCGCCCCGGTGAGTAGGCAAGATATGAGCGAAAAGCAGGATTAGCTACCTACTATTTTTTAAGTTTTAAATAAGCTACAATCGCTCTAACAGTACCGCCTCCTCTATCTTCCTCCTCTGGTAAAATTGGGTTAGAAAACGTGGCGGTTTTCTATTGTCTTAATTTTTAGCTCAATTTGTGTAGAGTGATTTACATTTATCATATAATAACAACGGTTACGCCTTGTCCACATTCTCTACGAGAATTTGACAAGTCTAACGCCACCCTACTTCAATTATGAACTCAAGTCGCGCGGCGTCGCCTCACCCCAATAGTAATAACCCACGATATTGACGCCCTGCGTAAATCCTTGCTGACCCGATACCTCAAACCCCGCTTGCGCGATCAGCTGTTCGATATTTCTATCCAGATGACAGCCGCCCGCGATCGGTTTCCATGCTGGAGTGATGAGCTGTTGGATTTTGCGCGCCCACTTGGGCTGCGGTGCTAATCCGTGCTCGGCATAATAGAGGGTGCCAGTCGGTTTTAGCACGCGTCTCATTTCAGTTAGCGCTTGGATAGGATTAGGGATAGAGCATAGCGTAAACGTCATGACCACACTGTCCACGCTGTTGTCTTCAAGTGGTAAGATCTCGGCTGACAGCGGCTCTGAGATAAAGTCGATGCCTGCGCTAGCAAAGCGCTCCCTTGCCAATGGATGCAGGTGCGGGTCAACACCTATCACTTGTTTGACGGTTTGAGGGTTGTAAAACTCAGCATTGAGCCCACTGCCAACCCCGACTTCTAGCACTATGCCATGGGCTTTTGGGACGACCAGCGCTCTTTGCTCACTTACAATCTTTAATGCACAGACTTTGTCGATTAGTACTGGTAAGACTTTATTATCATAGATGCTTTTGAGATTGCTGATTTTGGAGGTCGGCTTTGATTTCATGATGACTCCTTTATAATTAAAATATGGACATCTTTGTATTCTACTCACTCTTTTTACTTCGCCGACACCGTTCCGAACAATAAACCACATTATCCCAGTCTTTCTCCCACTTTTTGCGCCATGTAAAAGGACGCTGGCAGACGGGGCATATCTTTTGCGGCAAATTAACTTTTTTGTGTGCCATAGTCCTTTTCTCTAAAGTTAACAATGAATGATTACTGACTCCAAATAGGTGAGCGTACAACCCCGCCTGTCTTACTGCTAATGGCGTAGCTTGTCCGACCCGCTAGCGAATGTATGACTATGCTGCCGCCACTTTGTCCGTCCACTCGTGAGGTCCGCGTGGGATAAACAGTATATTGTCCAGAGGGTGAAAAACGTGCTGGCTCGTCTATACCCGTCTCTGCAAGTTTGACAGTCTTTCCTGTTGCTAGCGACATAATCGCTGCTTGACGATCGTTTAGGTACGCTAAGTGTTTGCCATCACGGCTGAGCTGCGGACTGGCAGCATAATCTTTTTTAGTGATTTGAGTGGCGTTACGAGTCGCAAAGTCGTAGCGATATATTCTTGGTCGTCCAGCGTTTTTCTTATCACTGGTATAGACAAAGCTTTGCCCGTCACTTGCATAGCTTGGCTGCACCTCTGTGCTAGGCAGTGTGGTGAGCTGTTTGGTTTTACCGCTATTTAGATGCATCTCATAGATATCTGCATCACCACCAACGGTTGAGCTATAAAGTAGCTTTTGGCCATCCGGCGAGAATGACGGAGACAGGTTACTACCCTCAGTATCTACTACCAAATTGTGCGTCTGGCTACTGACATCATAAATGTAGATTCTTGGGTTTTGACGCGGTGCTTGTTTACTATAAGCCAATAACTGACCATCGGTTGACCATGCTGGCGCATATATGTAGCCGCTTAGCTCATCGATGAGCTGTCTATCGCTACCATCAGGACGAATGCTATACAAACTAGAAACTTTTGTAGACCCTGCGCCTTGCTCTTCTACATAAGCGATACGTCCTGCACGATCTAGCGCAGGCATATTGTCAGTTAGTGGATTGATAATGGTACTACTCATAGAGGGAGGCACACTTTTATCTGTTGGCAAACTACTACACGCCGTCAAAAAAACACCCAGTATGGCACTCGTCGTGATATTAAAAGCGGTGTGTAGACTAATAGTATGCACATTAATAGTAGAAAGGAGTTTTTTATATAGATGTCTGGGGAGGTTGGAAGTAAGCATAAAAGTGTACTCGGTTAAGTTCTGGCTAGAAGCAATAAATCAAATGTCAAAAAACGCATTTAATTGGCTAGCATGTCATTTATCTTTTATTAAAAATACCCATTGATGAGATAAGAAGACAATAGGTAAAATAATTAGGACACATAATCAAGTCATAAAAAAACGCCTCACTACATTACATAGTGAGGCGCTCTATAGTTAGCAACTATCTGTCTTTTTTCTATAGTAATAACAATAATTTATACAAACCATGTCAAACCACTTTATGTACTTAGTTATTACTTATTTAGCGATGGCTTTAAAATGAGCAACTTGGTTTGCATTGCGAATAGTCAAGATAGGTACATTGTTTACGTTATTATTGATGCTATATTTGCCTTGTACCGTCGCCATCGTTGCCGTATCAAAGCTCGCTTGTGGCTCAGGACATGCCATCATAGTGGCTAGGACATTGTTTAGTACCACATTACCATTTACGACACTATATTCAGCGCCCATGTTATTACAGGTATTCATAAAAGTAACGCGATCGCTACCATTGGATTCAGAGAAGCTAAGTGTTAACGGTTTAGATGGGTTATAAAATAGCTGAGAGACTTGTTCACCATTGCTACGTTTGGCCTCAACGAGCTGCCAGTCATGAGCCTGTAAGGCATCTGAAGTAATAGGCTGCGTAACTGGGGCGGTGACATTTGGAGTAGTTTGACAACCAGCAGCAAGTGTACCTACTGTAAGGGTTGCAGCCATCATTACTTTGGTCATATTTTTCATAAAAACTCCTATAATAGATAAATTTAAATCTTTAAATAATAAACATGTTTTTCGCTTATTATTTAGCATCATAACTTTTATAATGATTGTTTATTTTTATTTAATTTTTTGAAAAACTATTCTAAACAACAGCGCTATTATGCCTGACTAGCAGATTATTGTCATGAAAGTTTACGTACACCCTTACCGCTAGATTTGTTCAACTATATAGGTGTTTTGCTAATCCTTCTTGTCAAAGTGTAGGTTACCTGCTAACTGTTAATCTAAATCCAATCGCTCTGATCTATCAAGCGCTCGCTACCTTTAATCACTCAACACTCTTAATCACTCGCTATTTTTAATCACTCGATATTTTATCTAAAACCAACACAAAAAAATACCCCACTTATTAGCGAGGTCTTTTGCAAAGATTATTGTTACATAATTTTGATCAAATAACATCTGTACCAGTAATGTCAGGCTGGCTAGTTGGCTGTGAATTTAAAGACTGACAGCCTACTAGTACGCTTAACATTACAAGGCTAGTCACTACTGCTTTGGTCATATTTTTCATTGGTACTCCTCGTGTAGATTGATTAAATATCGTCGTTGGTAAGTTTCTTATTGCATGAGACCTATGATACCTGTCTGTATTCTCACTATTAACATTAGCTTGTTTGAGCTTCAATAACAACTATCATCTACTTTGCTATCAGTTATTTAATGTTAATCAAAAATATTTATGACTATCATTGCTGTTACATAACGGTATAGCCAGCCAAGCGTTCATCGAAAAACACCGTGACTGCTAGCGTTTATGGCAGAGCCGTTAACCGTGCATTTATGTTATAATGTACCTACATTAATTCTATAACTATAAGTACGATAATGATGACTAAAAAATCCCTTATTCAGTCCCCTGAAGCCATAGAAAAAATGCGTGTTGCTGGTAAGCTTGCCAGCGATGTACTTGTGATGCTTGATGAGCACGTCAGAGTCGGTATCAGTACCGAAGCGCTCAATCAAATTGCTCACGATTATATCGTCAATGAGCAAGGGGCTATTCCAGCACCGCTTAACTACAATGGTTTTCCAAAATCAATCTGCACCTCAGTGAATCATGTGGTGTGCCACGGTATCCCGTCCGAAAATAAACTGCTCAAAGACGGTGATATCATCAATATCGATGTGACCGTGATTAAAGATGGCTATTATGGCGATACCTCAAAAATGTGGATCGTTGGTAATGGCTCCATCATGGCGCAGCGTATCTGTAAAGTGGCACAAGACGCACTTTATGCAGGCATGAGTGTCGTCAAAGATGGCGCACGCTTGGGTGATGTCGGTGCTGCTATCCAAGAAGTGGTCGAGCCTGAACGCTTTAGTATTGTACGTGAGTTCTGTGGTCACGGTATTAGTAATGAGTTTCATCATGAGCCACAAGTTATGCACTACGGCAAAAAAGGCACAGGGTTCGAGCTTAAGACTGGCATGACCTTTACTATTGAGCCAATGATTAACCAAGGCACGTGGCAGACCAAGATTCTACCGGATGAATGGACAGCCATTACTAAAGATCGTAAGCTGTCAGCGCAATGGGAGCACACGATGGTTGTGACTGATAACGGCTGTGAGGTGTTTACCACTCGCCCTGAAGAAGACTTAAGCTTTTTGACCCAATGATATAAATAAAGATCGCTTAGGCGGTCTTTTTTTTTGGACTATTATTATCGGCTTTAGGCTATCATCGTCTTTAGGCCATTATCATTGTTAGTCGATAGATACACGTTGAGCATCATGCTTGCTACTTTTTTACCTTTATACTTTTATTTGCTTTTCATTTCTAATAATCTCTATTTCTGAATTCTTGATTGGATAACGCTCATGTTCTCTTTCGATGCTGCTTCTATTAACCTCACTCCGCTACCCTCTTTTCCTGCGTCAGATACGGTCTCATCATCTGATACGGAGAAGTCTTTACTTGGTATACCCAAATGGTTGACCCAAATTAATACTGATATTAACCGCGCCCTTGAGCGTGGAGCGAATATTCGTCAATTGGTTGGCGCTCGTAGCGATGCCATTGATGATTTGCTGATGGCGTTGTTTACGTGGTTTGAGTTGGACAAGACGGATTTGGCATTATTTGCAACTGGCGGCTATGGGCGTAATGAGCTGTCATTATACTCAGATATTGATATCTTGCTATTAGCCCCTAATGAGTTAAAGCCGAACGTTAGCAGTAAGATTGATAGATTGGTAGCGATGCTATGGGATATTGGACTAGAGCCTGCGTTATCGGTACGTAGTGTCGATGACTGCTTGGAAGCTGCAACAGATCATACGGTTGCCAGTGCCTTACTAGAAGCACGATTATTAATCGGTAATGAAGCGCTAAAGAGCATTCCTGTAGATGTCGTCAATAAGCTATGGTCCCAAAAAGATTTTTATGAAGTAAAAATCAATGAAGCCAAGGCGCGTTATATTCGGCATAATGCTACTGAATACAATCTTGAGCCCAACATCAAAACAGCGCCAGGCGGACTGCGCGATATTCATATCGTCGGTTGGGTGACCAAGCGCTACTTTAGAGTCAGCAAGCTTTATGACTTGGTACAACAAGGCTTTGTGACCGAAAAGGAGTTCGATGAGCTAAGCTTTGCTGAAAGCTTCTTATGGCAGATACGTCATTATTTGCATGAGATGACTGGTCGCAACGAAAATAAGCTACTGTTTGATTATCAGCGTGATATTGCGCAGCGGATGGGTTATGAGACGCAGCCAGATGATCAACCCAATGCCGCCGTTGAGCGTTTTATGCGTGACTATTATCGCTGTGCAATGCAAATATCCACGCTGTCTGAGATGCTCATCAACCATTACTACGAAACCATCATAGAACCGCATTTACCAGAACACGAGCAGCCAACTAAGCGCCCTCTAAACGCCCTCTTCAATCAGGTCGGTGAGCAAATTGCCATCTCCCATCATCGTGTGTTCTCTCAGCACCCTGAAGCGATTTTAGAGATGTTTTTACTCATGGGACAATATGGGATAAAAAGTATTCGAACTCGAACTCTGCGCGCACTAAAAATTGCCGCGCGTGGTATCGATCAGACCTACCGTGACAATCCTGAACATCAAGCGTTGTTTTTGGAAAATATAAAAGAGCAGAATTATCTGTTTCATCGTTTGCGTGCGATGAACCGCTACGGGGTACTGGGTAATTATATCCCCGCCTTCGCGCAAGTGACCGGTCTTATGCAGTATGACTTATTTCATCGTTATACGGTCGATGCGCACACGCTATTTTTGATACGAATTTTGCACCGCTTTACCGACGCGCGTTTTTATGAAGACTTCCCATTGGTTAGTGCGATTTATCAGCGTATTGAGCGCAAAGAGATTTTAGTATTGGCAGCGATGTTCCATGATATTGCAAAAGGTCGCGGCGGTAATCACAGTCAGCTTGGAGAGACTGAGTCGATTGAGTTTTGTTTGGCGCATGGTATGAGTAAAGCCGATGCTCATCTGGTAGGCTGGCTGACGCGCTATCATTTACTCATGTCTATGACTGCGCAAAAAAAGGACATATCAGATCCTGAGGTGGTGACTGTCTTTGCTGATTTGGTCGGCAATGTCACTCATCTCAATCACTTGTATGTACTGACAGTGGCGGATATGAACGCTACAAATCCGCAGCTTTGGAACAGCTGGCGGGCGACTTTGATGAAACAATTATACTCACAAACGCGGCGTATTTTACGCGCCGATATTGACGCACCGACCAACCGCCAAGATATGATTCGCGCGACACGTAAGCAAGCGCTGACGATGCTTGATAACGTTGATAATCAACATATGAATCGTGATGAGGTGCTTAGATTATGGAATGAATTAGGGGATGAGTACTTTTTGCGCGAGATTGCAGAAGATATCTTATGGCATACCGAAGCCATCTTAAACCATCCTCCTATCGGCTATGCTTCTAATGCTGATAGCACGCCATTAGTCGTATTACGCGAGCATCGGGAGCTGGCTTTAGATGCTGTGCAAGTGTTTGTATATACCCAAGATCAAGCCAACCTATTTGCCGTTACCATGGCAGTATTTGATCAGATGAATCTTGATGTACTAGACGCCCGAATCATTACCGCGACCCGTGACTTTGCTTTGGACTCTTATGTATTACTTGATCGTAGCGGTACATTACTAAAAGATGAGGACAGCCAACAAGAGCTAAAGCAGCGTTTGGTCAATGCCTTTAAAAACCCTACAACCCCCAAGCTTGCGCAAAAACGTATCCCGCGCCAGCTTAGACACTTTGATGTGCCGACCGTTATTGGCTTTGAGTTTAATGAGGCTTCAGGTCAGCATATCATGAGCTTACAGACGCTTGATCAGCCAGGACTTTTGGCCCGAGTGGGACAGGTGTTTTTACAGCAAGGTATTGAAGTGCATGCAGCTCGCATTACAACTTTAGGTGAACGCGCAGAAGATATGTTCTATCTTAGTGATCAAAACGACGCGCCCTTATCTATAGACAAACTTGATACGTTAAAAGCCGCTTTGATTGCTAGTATCAGTGTCTTACCAGATAGCAGCCACTCTTAGCTTGGCGTGACTGCTATCAACCGATTTAAAGGGTACGGTTCTAATTAAGTAGTATGGTGCTAAGATATAGCAATCAGGCTTTTATAGATCATTTTATCAGCATAAGGTGACAGCTCTTCGTCAGCAATCTCTGGTGGCAGTATTTCTGCTTCTATTTGATACTCTCCTAATATCAATCGCCCAGCTTCGACTTCTTTTTGGAGCAGTCGTTGCAGGCTTGCCAGTTTCAAATGTGACTTATAACGCTCATAAATCGTTTGTAAAGAGATGGGCGCACTGGCATGAATAGCAGGTAAAATAATATCTGATGCCAGTATATACATCTCATTCAACGCTTGTTCGCGTACCAGATCTGCACTATCGATATTGTTTTGCAAACGATTTGCCAAACGTCCTTTAGACGACAACATCACTACAAATAGCAGTGTCTGCACACCAAATACAGCCATATACATCCACAAATACAGCTCTACATTTAATAGACTACTAAGTAGCATAAGAACGATAGCCACAACAAAATAGCTGACCAATTGCCATAATAGCCACATAATTAGACTATTATCTCCAAACCAAAACATCCAGCGCTCTTCTAGGGCAATAAGGCTCTGACGCGCTTCCCACCATTGCTGTTCACGCTGTTTTAGCTGCTCGCAAAAACTGGCTTTTTGTAGATCGATATCACTGCTACTGTTTTCAACGTCGTTGGCACTATTATCGAGCATGTCGATATCAAGACGGTTAGTTCTAGAAGCTTTAAGCATATCAATCATCCTAACAATGGCTTGCCATAATCTATGGTAAGCATTGTATCTATTGTTGTTATTTATAAGCTACGAGTGATAAGACCAACAGCTAAGTCATTGAACGTCTTAACAAATAATTGCTCAGACAATGACAGCGAATGTAAAGCAAGAAGGAAAAGACAAAAAATAAGAGAAGTGCTACACTGTCTGAATGTAATTTTTCTTTATAGTTTTATTATCAATGGCCTATTATAGTTACCTAATCTATGAATAACAACTTAATGCGTTTACATCCATATCCGTTTGCCAAAATGGCGACTCTTTTAGCAAACAGCGCTCCAGCCCCTGCCTACACAGAGATTAAGCTTGGCATAGGTGAACCAAAACACAAGCCACCAACATTTGTACTGGACGCGCTACAAGAAAACTTAGACAAACTATGTCGATATCCGACTACTAATGGTACTTTTGAGCTGCGTCAAACCATTGCGCATTGGCTCGAAAAGCGGTTTTTTTTGCATCACGTCGATGCCAATACCGAAGTACTGCCGGTCATGGGCACGCGCGAAGCTATTTTTAGTTTTGTACAAGCGGTGGTGAGTCACGACGAAAATACAGCTAAGCTAGAAGACAAGACAGATAATAAGCCATGTGATCCTATCGTCGTCATGCCCAATCCTTTTTATCAAATTTATGAAGGAGCTGCGATACTTGCGCAAGCGGCGCCATACTTTGTACCTTGCACATTGGACAATGACTTTAAAGGCAATTATCGCACTGTGCCGAAAGATATCTGGCAACAAACGCAGCTTTTATTCGTCTGTAGTCCAAACAACCCGACCGGCTCTGTGATGACCATGGATGACTGGGAGTTTCTTATCCGTCTGTCAGATAAATACGGCTTTATTATCGCCAGCGACGAGTGCTATAGCGAACTGTACTTTGACAAAGCGCCTATTGGTCTGCTACAAGCTTGCGCCGAACTTGGTCGTAATGATTTTTAAAAACTGCGTCGTATTTCACTCATTATCGAAGCGCTCAAACCTCCCCGGTCTACGCTCAGGCTTTATCGCAGGCGACGAGACTATTTTAAAATCTTATTTACAATATCGTACCTATCAAGGCTGTGCGATGCCTATACCGCATCAGATTGCCTCTATCGCGGCTTGGCAAGATGAGAAACATGTGGCGCATAATCGGGCGCTATACCAAGAAAAATTTGCGTTGTGGATGGCAGAATTAGGCGAGCTACTAGATTTACGTATGCCTGAGGCTGGATTTTATTTTTGGGTAAAAGTCCCTGAACAGTTCGATGGTGATGACGAAGTCTTTGTTAAAGTACTGTATGAGCAAGCCAATATCCATGCGCTTGCTGGGCGTTACTTGTCACGTGAAGTCAATGGTAAAAATCCCGGTCAAGGTTATGTCCGTATCGCTCTGGTTGCTAGTGTTGAAGAGAGCCGTGAGGCAATTGAGCGTATTCGTAAATTGTTAACGGAGCATACCAAGTCATCTGTATAATCAGTAAATGGCTCAGCAACTGCCGGATGAGTTTTTGTATTTTTCAATTATCATCATAGCGTCGCTCTTATCTTTAGTCGCTCTCATATCCCTATTAACAATAATGTTATAAAGGGCAAGATAGTGCTATAGTAAGACAATATCGTTTTACTATAGTCGCCTATGCAGCTCAGCTTTTTTATGACTTTGTCTTAGTCATTGAGTTTGCGATGATAAACTGCTTGTGTGGACGACGCTATCAAGGATGATGCCATGCCCCATCTTGATTTTACCCAGCCCCCATTTGACGTCCTGCGTCTCACTGAACGACAAAGTCTCAAAAAAAACACCCAAGTTCGCTATCTTGGCGCAAATGAAGCCTTATCTAGCGATGACTTACACAACTTTTTTGTGGTATTAAAAGGGCAGATTGACCAAACACTGGCGGATGAGTTAGTCGCTTCCTATTTCGGTAGTAATCACTCCGATCAACTCAACAGTAACGACTGGTTTGATGGTCGCCGGACACCTGAATCGCAACACCATATCAAAAAAACTCAAGACAATGAGCCTTATCCTGATACTTATCAGTATATTGCTCATGAAGACACTTTGTTGCTCCAAATCAGTGGCACCGCTATCGATAAAATCAGCGCGCAAAATCATCTGGTCCGCCAATTACTATCAGACAAATTGCCTGAGAGGTTAAAGGCACTACGGCAACGACGTAGTTCACCAGCTCAAGGACTGGGTCTGAATGCCGGAAGCTATACGGCGCAGCAAGAAGTACAGCAAATCATGCTACAACCAGTCACTAATGTCATGCTACTGCCTGTACATATTATCGACGCTGACCATAGCCTACATGAAGCTGCGCGTATCATGACCGAGGCTGGACTGAAGCATGTGCTGGTACGTCCAAAGAGTCATTTATTAGAGCAACCCATAGATATACTTAACAATGCTGAAGATATCTCTCAGCCTGAAATTGAAACTGAACATAGCCTTACCCACCGTTCAGATCGTGAGCTTGGTATCTTGACTGATACTGATATCTGCCGCGCTGTTAGCGAACAACAAGACCCTGCCACCACTCCCTGCCAGTATTTTGCCAGCTTTAACCTACGCACTATCAATGCGCACAGTGAGATTGGTGATGCGCTAATGACCATGACTCGCTACCGTATTCACCGATTACCTGTCATCGATAATAAAGGTCAGGTCGTCGGGGTATTGGGTCAAAGCGATGTATTGGCTTATCTTGGTCACCACTCACAGCTTATTAGTGTTCAAATTGAACAGGCAAAGGACTTAAACAGCCTAGATACGGCGGTCGAACTCATCGGTCGCTATATTCGTACGCAGCATCAAAACGGAGTCAAGATTGGTATTGTTAGCCGCATGGTGCAAACGCTAAATGCGCAAGTCTTTACTAAGCTTTGGAAACTGATCGTTCCTGATGAAGTTGTAGCAAATACCTGCGTTATCGTGATGGGCTCAGAGGGTCGCGGTGAGCAAATCATGCGTACTGACCAAGATAACGCGCTCATCATTCGTGATGGCTTTACTCATCCTGATTTGGCGCAGTTTGCCGATACCTTTAATAACCACTTAGCAGATCTTGGCTATCCATTATGCGATGGCAAGATTATGATGAATAACCCAATGTGGCGACAACCGCTAAAACCGTTTAAAGCCCAAATCAGCTTATGGTTCAAAAACACCGATCCGATGCACAGTATTTACTTATCCGCCATACTCGATGGTGAGTACGTCTGTGGCGATGAATCTCTGCTAAACGATATACGTGACCATCTAAAAACGGCGCATCGGCAATCAGATCGGATGTTTGTACGGCAGTTTGTACGGGCGGCGCTCCAGTTCGGTGACGTCAATCAATGGTGGCAAAAGTTTGTGCCGTTATTAAGCGGTAAACCCAGCTCGCATGATATTGACCTTAAAAAAGCCGGTATTTTTCCACTGGTGCATGGTATTCGTGCTTTGGCATTAGAAAATGATATTTTAGAAGTACCTAGCACTAAAGGTCGCCTCAAAGTTTTGGTACAAGCTGGCGCTTTAAACCAAGAGCGTGCTGACACTTTATCAGAAGCTTTAGAGTTCTTTATGGCGCAGCGTTTATCGGTTGCACTCTCTACAGATGATAAGTATGCACGGCACGTCGACCCAACTACCTTATCAGCGCTAGAGCGCGACCTATTAAAAGAGTGTCTTGCCGTGGTAAAAAGCTTTAAAACACAGCTGCGGCAGCATTATCAACTAGAGGCATCATAGAGGGATATTCGACTGATATGAGTTGGTTAAAGCAGTTGTCTGCTACATGGCAAAAGTCGCAATTGCAGCGTCCTGAGCTGGCATCGATGTTTGACAAGCCTATAGCTGAGCAATGGGTCGCGATAGACTGTGAGATGACGGGGCTCAATCCTAAAAAGCATCACTTATTATCGGTAGCAGCCATTCATATCAATGGCAATACTATCGATACAGGTAATGGCATGCACTTAGTTTGCAAACCGCCTGTGATGCCTGATCGTGATACCATTGTGATTCATGGTTTGCGTACCGCTGATGTCGAAAACGGGATGAGCTACGATGAGATGCTCGAGTTACTATTACCTTTTATTGATAATCGTCCAATAGTGGGATTCTGTCCAAAGATAGATACGGGCTTTTTAAATCCCTTGGTAAAACGCTATATGGGCACTACTTTACCCAATGATGTTATTGATGTGCGGCACCTATATAGCCGGCGTGTAAGCGGTCAAACCCAAGGCCTCTCCGGTCAATCACAGCATCTGACCAGTATCTTGGCGCATTATGATATTCCTGAGCTTGGCACGCATGATGCTTATAACGATGCCATCATGACAGCGATGGCATTTTTGCATGTACGTTAAAGCTCGTCGCCAATTCATGTTAATATATGCGGTTTTTGCCACCTGATGGTAGACCATTCATGCAACTCACCTTCAAACTTTACACGCCTCCTACAACGATTGCCAAACTGAAGCTTTTTTGCACTTATTTGCGACCGCTTAATCAGTCTAGCAAACGCTTATCAACGCTTGCACTATTTGCCACAGCTATCATAACGCCACTTCACGCACAGGCAGCCCTACCAGACGCTATCCAAGCAGCACTATCGCGAGCAGATTTAACCGCAGCCGATATTAGTATTATCATTACCCCAGTGGGGGATAAAAACGCAAGTCGACTACCCTCTCCGATTCAGGTTATTGACAGCGATATTGTTGACAACAATGATACTCAGACTCAGCTTGCAAGCACCAATTCTGAGACCAATAGCACCAGTCAAAAAACGGCGCAAACCAATAACAATAATGTCAAAAATGATGTCAGTCAGCAGATTACTTTGACTACTATCGAGAAGCGTACGATTAAAAAACATGAGCAAAAATTGCTTGCTTATACGGATGATCCTTATACTTATCAAAGTCTAGAGAGCATTCCAACAGTACTCTCAGATAATGTAAGCTCAAAATCTATTAACAATGCTAATAGCGATGAAGATGCCCATGTAAGTGCTAATGTAAGTACTGATAAAGACAGTAGTGCTAACGTTGCTACGCCAACGATCAAAATTTCATTCTCACCTTTATTAAGTCATCAACCAGATATCGCGCGCACGCCAGCCAGCACGATGAAACTGGTGCCCAGCTTTATTGCTTTAGATACATTAGGTGCTAACTTTGTCTGGCAGACACGTGTTTATCATACGGGTATTATTATCGGTGATCGGCTCCTTGGTGACTTGATTATTCAGGGAAGTGGCGATCCCAAAATGACCCATGAGCGTTTGCAGCAGCTACTTTATAAGGTACAAGCAACAGGTATTCGTCATATTAACGGTGACATTATCATCGACAGCGCAGTTTTTAAAAATGTTGGCAAAGATCCTGCGGCCTTTGATAACGCACCGCTGCGACCTTATAATGCCAGCCCTGATGGTTTTTTGGTAAACTTTAGCACTATCGGCATCAAAAGCTATCCATTAAATGAGGGACAAGCAAGCCTCACTTACACACCAAAACTAGCAAATTATCAATTGCCTAGTACGATAAACACGCGTTCAGCTACCTGTGGTCAAGCTAGTTATAGCCTTGCACCTCAGTGGCAATCGCAACAGCTAATCTTAAATACTACTCTACCAACTAGCTGTAAAGAACATGTTTTTTATGTCGCGTATCCTGATGCCAAAGATTTTGCGGCACGCGTCATCGCCGCCAAATGGCAAGAGCTGGGCAATACATTGAGCGGAAACGTTATCACTCAAGAAACCCCTTATACTGCGGCAAAAAACACAAAACCAACACGTAGTCTGGCAACGCTTCCTATGTCACCACTACCTCTTGTCAGCTATCCGTCGTTAAATCTAACTCAGCAAATTTATGACATTAATCACTTTTCTAACAATGTCATGACTGAGCAAGTGGCGCTATCGATTGGGGCTTACGACAAAGCAAATGCCTTTCAATCAAAGACTGCTAAAGCAAACATCGCTACTGTTGAGACGCCCAGCACAAACAATGATGAAGCGAACAATAATAAAATAATAAACAGTAAAACAAACAGCTTATACCAGTTTGGTAAGCCTATTGCTACGGGCTATCCTGCTGCCTTACAAACCATCAACCAATGGTGGCAAACCCATCTAAGCACATCGCCGCCGCACTTGACCAATGGCTCAGGACTTTGCCGCGACTGTACGATTACAGCGGCCAACTTAAGCGAGCTGTTAACTTACGCTTATAGTCACCCAAGCTTTGACGCCTATGTCAACTCTCTAGGTATCGCGGGTGTCAGCGGCACTATTGCTGCTCATGGCGAGCGCTTACCTGAGTCAGCAGCGATTGGCCGTGCATGGATAAAAACGGGCACCTTAAATAATGTCACCTCGATGGCAGGCTATGTCAAAGGAGCGTCTGGACAAGACTATGTCGTCGTCGGCCTGATAAATACCGAGCAGGCGCTAAACACTTATACTGCCAGACCAGTATTAGACGCGATGCTCGACTGGACCGCACAGCACTGATTTTTTATTGCGAAAAATAGCACTACACTACCAGTCTCTAGCTTCTGTTCCGCTTTTATCGGCTACTTATTTATATCAACTGTATGTTTTTACCTTTATAAAGGTCATCTTATGTCACGCAAAACAACCAATCTTAGCAAGTCTACTGTCAAAACAGCCCGCAATGATCAGCTACATAACTCTCAGCTGAACCAACCTAAGATGGCTCAATATATCGGTTTTTTTGCGGTTGGTTATATTCTTACCAGCACAATATTTATGATGATTCAAACCCAAATTGCGCTAAATTCGCAACTGGTGACGGTGATTTCTATCATCATCGGTACTTATATCGCTGTGAATAAATTTATCAAACATCATAAGCGAGTGCTAAATAGAGATGAGATCAACCGCTTGATGCTCGGCGGAGTGACTAGCGTATGGCTGCTTACTGCCATTTATTTTTTTGGGAATATGGTTCTTATTATTTGATGCAGTAAGCCGCGAGGTATTACTTGAGATGACCATGCAGCAGCCCCTGCCTCTACTCTCTGCATTAGTCATGATATTGGTGCTCACTTTTATCAGTGCACGAATCAGTATATTACTCATAAACCGTCTGCTTGATCCAAAACGTAAAGCGCCATAAAGATTGACAGTCTATCTACAACGCACTACAAAATTTTTGCACTATTAATACGTAAATTCCGTTACGCTGACTTTAGTTAGATTACACTTAATTTAGCAATCTAAGAATTTGAAATATAGTATATTCAATTTAAAAGTGTTACAGCGCTACTGGGATGATTTTTGCGCAGCCTCTGGGAACGCAGCAAGCAAGGAAAAATTATACCAGTAGCGCTTTTGAACTTATGACAGTTTTATTTTTAATTGACTATACTTTGTATTATTAATAGGAGTAAATACGATGGACATGCTCTTTTTCGACAGTATAGATAAGCTTGGACGTATTGTCCTGACTACAGTCATGGTTTATGTATTGGTGGTGATAACCACAAAAGTCTCTGGCAAACGCTCTACCTCACAGCTAAACAACTTTGATTGGATTGTTACCGTGATGATTGGCTCGCTGGGTGCGAGTACTATTTTACTCAAAGAGGTCCCGCTTATTGAAGGGTTTAGCTCAATATTGGTACTTTACTTGTTGCAGTTTTTGGTGACCAAATATGCGGCAATTTCACCGCAATTTAGCAGCGTTATATTATCTGATCCGCGCATCGTTTTTTATCAAGGGCAATATTTACCAGATGCCATGCGTGCTGAACGCTTGACTCGCCAAGAGCTTGAGTGTGCTATGCGCTCTGAAGGCATTAGCAGCTTGGATGATATTGAAGCGATTGTCTTTGAGTCTGACGCCAAGTTAACTGTCATTACTAAAGATAATAAGAATCAAGATTCAGATACTATCTCCGAGACACTATCGCCTTTGACGGATTAGCAAGAATCAATGAAATAAATCAAAGAAAACTAAGGAACAAGCGGCAATGAAAGCACGACTCTTAACCATTGGTAATAAAATGCCCAAGTGGGTGCAAAGCGGCTTCGACGAATATTATAAACGTATCCAACCTATGCTCAGCACCGAAATCGTTGAGCTTACCGCAGCCAAACGTGCCAAGAATCCTTCTGATGCCAATCTAGCTCAGTATCGCGAGCAAGAAGGTCAAACAATTTTGGCAGCTCATGCAACTGCTACCCGTGAACAGCTTTGGGTGCTGGACGTCAAAGGCAAAATGCTATCGACAGAGAGTCTAGCAGAAAAACTGGCAGATGCTATGCAGCAAGGCGATGATATTGCGTTCGTAATCGGCGGTGCAGATGGTGTCTCGCAAGACGTGTTGACGCAGGCAGATGTAAAATGGTCATTGTCAGCGCTGACGTTACCGCATCCTTTGGTACGAGTGGTATTGATGGAGCAGTTATATCGAGCGATGAGCATTAACCACAATCATCCTTATCACCGTGGTAATTAAAGTCGCTGATACAAATGTTGTAAACTAAGCCTGTCATAAAATTAAGCGCAATAAAATATGAATAGCTTAATAGATTGAAAAACCCATACGTGCCCTAATAAACGGTACATGAGCTATTCGAAATTTGCGAAACTTACGCCATTTAACCATCTTTATAAGCATGCTAAGACGATTGAGCCAATCAGTGGCGCTATCGCTTGGGCAGATGCGCCCGCAGGACTCAATAATGCAGCAAGACTGCCGGCATTATTTATATCTCACGGTGCACCGACGCTTGCTATTGAGCAGTCTGCGACCACGAACGCCCTTGCGCGAATAGGTCAGAACTTACCCAAACCTCGTGCCATCGTTATTATGTCTGCGCATTGGTTATCAGCTAAGCTTGAGATTAGCAGTAACCCTAGACCTAAAACTTGGCATGATTTTTCTGGATTTGATCCTAAGTTATACGAATTACAGTATCCTGCTCAAGGTCATGTCGAGCTTGCTGAGTCTTTAGCACAGCAGCTGACAGCACGCGGTATCATTTGTAGTGCCAATCCGATGCGAGTCTGTGATCATGGTGTCTGGGCACCGCTCAAACATCTATATCCAGAAGCGGACGTTCCTATCGTACAGATATCTCTGCCGCAGCATTATGATAGTGTGTCTCTTTATCAGCTGGGTGCGCAGCTTGCCCATTTGCGTGAGGAGCAGATACTTATCATCGGCTCAGGTAATATCACTCATAATTTGCAAGCGCTACGCTGGCAGGCCGATAGCGTTGATCCTGCCGCCAAAGACTTTAAGTTATGGTTGTTACAACAACTCAAAACAGACATCCCATCCGCGCTAGATTGGCACCAGTATCCTGATTATAAAAACATCCATCCAAGCGATGAGCACCTGTTGCCGCTATTTTTTGCGCTAGGGGCTGCGCAGCGCGTGTCTGTTGTGCATGAAAGCATGGCCCATCATAGCCTTGGAATGGATATCTATCGCTTTGACTAGATCAATTCTACAACCCTATTACTTGGTATAGCTACTTCTCAAAAGCCGCCTTAGTAAATAATCCTGCGCGCTCAATCTCTCCTGCCAAACTTAATAACGTCGTCTCATCATTCATACGACCGATCAATTGCATGCCAATTGGCAGACCCTTTTTACTCATTCCAAGTGGCAGTGACATGGCAGGTAAGCCTGTGACATTACCGAGCAAAGTAAACGCCATTTTGCTCAATACAGGGTGACTAAGCTTTTCAATCATTCCTGAGCTAAAGGTATATTTACCCATATTAATACCTTTATTTAACAAACCTGAGGTGCTCATTAATATCTCGTCTACTCGACTTGGGGGCAGCACTCCATGCTTCACCGCTGTCGTCGGTACAGTAGGGCATAAGATCATGTCGTATTGTTCAAGTAACTTACCAGTCTGGTATTGGCTATCATGCCAGCCGTGCTTTGCGTGTACTAAGTCAACAGCAGACAATGAACGGCCAAGCATCGCCATATTATAAGTTTGTGGCTCAAGGTTTTGCACGTGCTTCTTGCCATGGCAGCGCTCAATATCGTCGATAGTAAAAGCCGTATGGGCACAAACCACTACGATAAAATCATGCCAAAACTTTTCGATATCAATGTTTGGCTCAGCTGGTACAACGCGATGTCCCATGGCCTCCAATTGCTTAGCGGTTTGTTCAAGGACTGCCAATACTTCTTTATCGACTGCGGTATTAGCAATGAGTGGCTGCTGGTGCAAAGCAATCGTTAGCGGACGTGGTGCACGCATTGCTGCTTGCAAAAATGTGCCATTGGGCGGTGCAATCACATAAGGCGCGCCAACCTCAGCGCCGCTAGTCGCATCTAGCATCGCTGCACTATCGCGCACCGTACGCGTAATGACGTGATCAGCGATCGCACCATCCCAGCCCTCACCAAATGCAGGTCCGATTGGATTGCGGCCACGGCTAGGTTTGAGGCCAAATGTACCACACCATGCTGCAGGAAAGCGTATCGAGCCGCCACCATCTCCTGCGCCTGCCATCGGTACAATACCGCTGGCGACTGCCGCTGCACTACCGCCCGATGAGCCACCAGAGCTATAGCCCTTTTTGAATGGGTTGTGGGTAGCGCCATGCGCTTTTGGCTCAGTGGTAATGATCAATCCAAACTCTGGGGTATTGGTCTTGCCAAAGGTATTAACGCCACTGGCTTTCATACGTTTGACAATTTCGCTATCGTAATCGGTCACAACATTGACACTACGACTGCCCATCGTTAATGGCTCATCAGCAAAATAGAAAGATAAATCTTTTAAGAGATAAGGGACGCCAGTAAATACGCCTTTTGGTAAACCTTTTTGCGCGGCATCATAAGCACGCTCATCAAATCGGTGAATAATGGCATTGAGCTTGGGATTGAGTTTGTTAGCTTGGTTTACGGCCGCATCTAACAATTCTTTGGCGCTGACTTGTCCTGAATTGACCAAACCTGCTAATCCTAGTGCATCGTATTGAGTATATTCTTTAAACATTTTTGCATCCTTGCTTAGAAATAATTTTGTTTATGGTCATCAAACCTATCAAGTATATCGCTTTAGATAACAGACGAACAGATACCTTATTAGCACTACTCTGTTCATTCCTCTCTTTATTTGACCAAAAAGCGAGCCACTCTCGCGACTCGCTTTTTTTTATTAATTAAATCTACTGGCATTTACATAAGTAGTTCACGCTTACCACTTTTTCCCATGGAGCTGACCAGTCCAGCCTCCTCCATAGAATCGACGATGCGCGCGGCACGGTTATAACCGATACTAAATTTGCGCTGAATACTAGAAGCAGATACTTTACGGGTTTCCATAATAAAGGCGACCGCGTCGTTATAAAGATCATCGTCTTCACCAGATGCACTGCCAGTACTACTGCCGCCAGGGCTAGATAATTCAAAGTTACCTGCCATATTGTCGATATAGTCTGGTGCGCCGCGCTCACGCCATGCATCGCACACACGGTTAACCTCTTCGTCACTGACATAAGCCCCATGGACACGATCTGGTTCAATCTGTCCTGGCCCTAAAAACAGCATATCACCGTTGCCGAGCATGTCTTCTGCACCGCCACTATCCAAAATCGTTCGTGAATCGACTTTTGAGTTAACCCGCAATGCCGCACGTACTGGAATGTTGGCTTTAATCAAACCAGTAATGACATCGACCGATGGACGCTGAGTGGCGAGCATAAGATGAATACCTGCCGCCCGTGATTTTTGAGCCAAACGCGTGATAAGCTCTTCTGCTTGCTTACCGACCTGCATAATCATATCGGCAAACTCATCCGCGACAATGACAATCATCGGTAAGGTTTTGAGCTTAGGTGCTTGGTCAATGCTTACACTGTCATTAGGTCGCCACAATGGATCAAGCATCGGCTTGCCAGCTTTTTCAGCGGCTATTACCTTTTTGTTAAACTCATTCAGCTTACGTACTTTTAGCAGACTCATTAACTGATAACGGCGCTCCATCTCAGCCACGCACCAAGATAAGCTACTAGCAGCTTCTGTCATATCGGTGACGACAGGCGTTAATAGATGCGGAATATCATTATAGTTGGCCAGCTCAAGCTGCTTTGGATCAATGAGAATCAAGCGCAGATCATTTGGCGTATATTTAAGTAGCATCGAGAGCAGCATTGAGTTTACCAATACTGACTTACCAGAACCTGTCGTACCTGCGACTAGCATATGCGGTGCACGAGCAAGATCAGTGATAATAGGATTGCCACCGATATCCTTACCCATTGCCATGCTAATTTGCGCTTTAGGATCTTTGTATTTTTCGGTATTCAAAAGCTCAATCAGACGCACCATTTCGCGTTTTTTATTCGGCACTTCGATGCCGATATAAGGCTTACCTGGAATGACTTCGACCACACGTAAAGAGGCCATAGACAATGAACGCGCCAAATCACGTGAGATACCCGTAACCTTGCTGGCTTTTACCCCAGCGGCCAGATCTACTTCAAAGCGCGTAACGACTGGCCCTGGAATCGCATTAACCACAGAGGCCTTAACATTGAACTCTTGAAGTTTAATCTCTAATAGCTCTGATAGTTGTTCAAGCTCCTGAATAGTATAGCTTGGTTTACGATCAGGATCTGGTTTATCCAAGATAGACAGCTCTGGAATGGGCGACAGCTGCGCACGATATTGGGCGGTTTGCATTGAGCGCGACTTTCGACTAAACGCTGCATCATCACTGATATCAGGCATAACTGGCGCATCTGGGTCATCTAGACGACTATCGTCTTCTGGCATCATATCAGTAATATGGTTACTACTATCACCCTCAGGAACAGCAAAGCTCATCGTTGGTTTGGACCCTGCCAACGGCTCGGCATTGATGCTCGAATTAACGCTTTCTACCGCCGGCTCAGCTTTTGGCGCCGGCTTTGGGTTGGCAGGTGGCGTATTGGTCGGGGTCATATCTTTCGATATCATCGGCTCTTGTACATTTAGCTGGCGTTTAGCGTCAACGTTATCAGTTTTTGTTACTCTCTCTTCTACTATAGGCTGATCTTCGACGACTGGTGAAGCTTGATGTTCAGCCCTCTTCGTAGCGTCATTTATTGGTTCGAGATGATCGGTAGCGCCTTTGTCAAAAGAAGTCATAGGCTCAAATGAAGGTGCTATATCTACATTTACAGGCTCGTTTTCAGCCAACCAATTATCCGCCAACTCATCTAAATTAGGTGTTTGCTCGTCGGCAACAATCGTATCTGTCTGTTCAGACTTAATTGCGTTAGATTGGTTATCTTCAAACGCTGTATCGTCATATTCTGCCGCTTGCTCAAAATCTACATGAGTTTCTACAGGTGTAGATATGACAGGATCTACAGCGGCCGTCGATGTTGATACGCATTGGTATTTTTCAGCTTCAGTTGCCAATAAATCATCAACCGTACCAGCATCATTCCACGCAAAGCTAGGCTCAACTTTACGAGTAGGCATAGTAGGTGCTACTGCTTGTGTTTTATTATTAGTATTTTCAGTATGATTATTCGATACAGGAGCTGATGCTTGTGAGTTGTCATACAAGGTAGCCTGACTTGTAGCAGACTCAGCAGCATCGGCTGCAACAGTCGCTTTCACGCTAGCCCTAAGACCTGACTTGGTCAAAAAATCTGTCAGTGCATAACTAAAGCGACTGCTATTATCTGGCGCATGGCTTACACCAGCCGTTTGTAGCTCAAGTGGTAGTTGCTCGTAGTCATCGGCACTTTGTTTCGCTCTATGTTCAGCGCTTGTATGGTTGTTAGTACTGGCAGCTAAATTTTGAGCTGCGCTGTTTTCTTCATCATTGGATGCTAGATTATGAGAGCTTTGCTGACTGTAGTCATGCTGAACACTATTATCTTTGACACCTGAGCCAAGCCATGACAAATCGGTAAGCTTACGATATAACTTATGCCAGTGAATATTGAACGCAAACGTGGCAGTAATACCGACAAAGCCTGCCAAAAACAACACACTTCCCCACTGCGATAACAGCTGTGTCAAGCGGGCTTGCAACTCAAGTCCAATGATGCCACCTGCAACGCCTTCAAGGCCTGATGCGATAGGGTCTGTAACTTGCTGTACTAAAGCAATGATTTGCGCAAACAAGGCACTACTACTCAGTATTAAAAAGACATAAGCCACCAGCCGCAGCAACCAAAATGTCGGCTTATTGTCCCACCAAATCAAGATAGATTCATAAATCAAAAAAGCCAGTAGCCACCAAGCGCCAAAGCCAAAAAAGCTATAGAACAGGTCAGACAACCATGCGCCTGTTGAGCCGCCCATATTATTAATCGTCGTCATATCACTGCTGATATGTGACCAGCTGGGATCATTACCGGTATAAGTCGATAAAATAACGAACAAATAAACGGCCAAAATTATCCCAAGAAAGGTAAATATGCCTTTTTTTAAATATTCAATAAGCGGTGCTGATATCACGTAGAATCTGCCTTGTTATCCATACTAAATAGTCGTCAATTCATGATTAAGCTTAATCATGTTGACATAGATTGATGTAGCCAAGTGTCTATAAACAGCTTGTATAAAAAGCGTCTATAATAGAACAGCTATTATAAGGTATCTCATTGCTATACATAACGTAAAAGTCGTCATTTATGACCTAAAATAGGCGCTTGGTGGTCTATGTTGGTAATATGCCTGCCTGTTAATCACAGATGTCACTCAAACTCTAGGCATCTAGCATAACTTCTTATAATAACAAATACATAGCTCAATTGGGGACGATGTTATTAATAAAGAGGTCTAAAAAACACATCGATAACGGATTTATAAGTAAGCAGATACATCAAGAAAATAACGAAGCTCACGCTACTGAAGAATAAAGCCACGAAAGCTTTTGCCTGACTACATTTGGGACGGCAACAAGCATGCTTTAATTCTAATAATACCCATATTAGTTTTAGCAAACTTGCACTTTTTAGTGATGGCCCTTATGTTAGTATCATATATAATTAAAAGCACACCATCCTCTTTAATCTTTCATCATTATTGTTTACCAAATTTAGCAAGGAAAAAACATGTCAATTGAAAATAATACACAAGAAACACGTCACGAAAAACTTATCATTTTAGGCTCAGGTCCAGCAGGGTATGCTGCAGCTGTTTATGCCGCACGTGCCAATCTAAAGCCAGTTATGGTCACTGGCATGGAAGTAGGCGGACAGCTGACCACTACCACTGAAGTCGATAACTGGCCGGGCGATGCTTATGACTTGACAGGCCCTGTGCTTATGGATCGTATGAAGGCACACGCTGAACGTTTTGGTACAGAGCTGGTCTACGATCATATTAATGCTGTTGATTTAAACGTGCGTCCGTTTCAACTGACTGGCGACAATGGCAGTTATACTTGTGATGCTCTTATTATCTCAACAGGCGCTTCTGCTCAGTATTTAGGTTTAGAATCAGAACAGAAATTTAAGGGTTTGGGTGTGTCAGCTTGTGCTACCTGTGACGGGTTCTTTTATAAAGACCAAAAAGTAGCGGTGATTGGTGGTGGTAATACCGCTGTTGAAGAAGCGTTATATCTATCTAACATTGCCTCTGAAGTCACATTAGTGCACCGCCGTGATAGCCTGCGTTCTGAAAAAATTCTACAAGATAAGCTATTTGAAAAAGCCAAAAATGGCAATATCAAAATAGAATGGAACCATAAAGTCCAAGAAGTGGTTGGTGATGATATGGGTGTCAACGGCATTATCATTGAATCTATGATTGATGGTAGTACCAAACAGTTAGATAGTCATGGTATGTTTGTAGCAATCGGTCATAAGCCTAATACTGATTTATTCAAAAATCAGTTGGACATGAAAGATGGCTATCTTATCGTCAATAGCGGCTTGAATGGTAATGCTACACAAACCAGTATCGAAGGGGTGTTTGCAGCAGGTGACGTCGCTGATCACGTCTATCGTCAAGCCATTACTTCTGCTGGTACGGGTTGTATGGCAGCGCTTGATGCCGAAAAATATTTAGATGCTATCAATGAAGCCACTGCGACTGATCATACTTATGCGTCGACCCTAACTGCTGATAAAGAAGCCTAAATGGGCAGCTTTTTTCAACAAAATAATAGCCATATCACGCCTGAGATCTTAAAAAGTCTTGGGCGTTATGACTTTCCCAATCCTATCTCTATCGACCCAGATGGTATCGTGGCTGTGGGTGGCGACTTAGCACCCCAAACACTGATCTCTGCTTATGCGCAGGGTTTATTTCCTTGGTTTAATGAAGATGAACCTATCGCTTGGTGGTGCCCTGATCCTCGCTGCGTGATGGTACCGACTGATTATAAGTCTAGCAAGTCGCTACGTAAGCAAGCAGGCCGTGCGCGTTGGCAGCTGACGCTCAATCAAACTTTTGATGACGTTATCCACGCCTGTAGTTTACCGCGTAATAATGGCTTGCCCGAAGGCGAGCATACTTGGATACACGAGGAGATGATTGAGGCTTACACAGAGCTTCATGCGCATGGGTTTGCACATAGTATCGAAGTTTGGGACGAGAAAGGCGCACTTATTGGCGGGCTTTATGGGCTAAAAATAGGCAGTATATATTTTGGTGAATCTATGTTCCATCGGGCCTCTAATGCCTCGAAAGTTGCATTTTGGGGCTTGATGCGTTTGTGCGAACAAAGCAATGTCGCACTTGTGGACTGTCAGTTGCCAAATGATCATTTAATGAGCTTAGGCGCAACGACTTTACCGCGCCCTAATTTTTTAGCGCAGCTAGATACACTGATTGGCAGCGGTTCAGTCAAATGGCAAAAAAATTCTCATAAACCCCTAGCCGTATCGCTACTTAATACGATAGCGCCTTGGCAACTTAGGTGAAAATCAGTGCTATGGTAATAACGAAACACTTTACGACTACCGACCGACGAGGCTAGTATGGCATCCGATACATCGTTTTTACTGATTGGAAGTTTGGCAACTCAGGCCAATACTACCAAAGACACAATACGCCATTACGATCAATTAGGACTGCTAAGATCACGTAAGCGTCAAGCTGGATCCCGTCTCTATACTGAGTTCCATCCAGATTGTATTGAACGTATCGAGCTGATTAAAAGTGCTCAAGCTATCGGTTTTACACTCACTGAAATCAAAACCAGTCTTGATGATTATTATGATGGCAATTTAGGACTTGATGAGCAATTAAGTCTCACTCGGCAAAAGCTAGAACAAGTGAGCAAACAGCAAGCCAATATCAAACTGATGGCAGAGATGTTAACCGAACGTATTGAGATGCTGGAACGTATGAAAGCAGATGATGACTATAAATTTACTATTAACGATTGTAAGAACAAACTGCCTTTACAACCATAAAAGGTTTATTTGCAAATGCGTCAACTTCACTGTTTGTTAATAGCAACAGACTCTTTTATGATAATTAATTATAAACACGTTGCATAATAAGCGCATCAATCGCTGGCTGATTCGGTATACGATAATAGCCTTGCCGCTTATGGATATTTATAAACTTCTGCTGCTCATATAAAGCTATTGCTGGCGCATTATCTGCGCGTACCTCCAATAGTAAACTCTCTACTTGTTTGTCTAACAACTCTCCCTCCAGTGTAGCAAAAATTCGTGAAGCGACACCTTGGCGCTGATAATCAGGACGAGTACCGATACGTAAGATTTCTGCTTGTTCAAACATAACTTGGTACAAACAATACCCAACTACCTTTTTATGATTAGTCTTCTTTTCTTGTGGTTCATCATAAACGATAATCATATCAATACTATCTTGCTCGAATAGCTCAACCAATGTTTCATACGTCCACGCATCTTGCAATTGAACCTGAGTCTCGATAGTAGCTATAGCCTGAATAGCTTGCTCAATAAGTGCTTGGCTATCTGATAGCTTTTCTATAATGAGCACGGCTTAACCTCTTATGTTATCGTTTTAATTATGTCTATGATATATCAACAACTAGGTGGCAAGGTCTAAAATTGCCCTCAAAATGATGACATACTCTAAATCAATTAAACTTTATCTTAATGTGAACACCAGCGTTTATGTCCTGCTTCTACATATGTAGTGCTTTTACGTAT
>NZ_LNUO01000034.1:0-5422 GCF_001462175.1 Psychrobacter sp. ENNN9_III | reverse complement strand
TGGCTTGTTGCGTTCAAACTTGGCCTTTGCCATGGGTATTTCCTCTTTATTGATGAATCTTTATGCTTAAAAAATAATAAACAGCAAGATCGGTAAATAGCTATTTGACGGTTTATGACAGAGTTAAAACCATCAAACCGTTGACGCTAGGATAAATCTAACAAAATTTTGCTACTAGCATAGGTAGGTTATCCGAACACTATACTAACATTTTCAGTCTACTCAGTACATGTTATCAGTTTATGCAAAATAACTAGTATAGTTATAACATTATCAATGTACTGACAGCACTAAAAGGCAACACCTCAGTGTCACCTTTGAATCGTAATCTGTCACACTAATTTTACAGTTTTCAACAGTTGATTAGTTTTCAACATTTTATATTGTTGACATCAACGTAACGTTGTCTAAAAAATAGCGAAGCAAACACAAAAGACATAATCAATAAATGGAGCTCATATCGAGAATTGAACTCGAGACCTCTCCCTTACCAAGGGAGTGCTCTACCGCTGAGCTATATGAGCGTATTCTAGACAACCTATACGTTGTACTAAAAAAAATATCACGATACAGTAATAATATACTGCTTGTCGTGATGATTTATTGATGGTTTTTGCGATAGTGTATATATGGAGCGGGTGGCGGGAATCGAACCCGCGTCATTAGCTTGGAAGGCTAAGGTGTTACCATTATACCACACCCGCAATGACTCTTATGAAAAGTCACTCTTATAATATAAATGTAATATTATTATATATAAAGAGTAGCTATGTACAACGAGTATGCTTGGCGTTATGACAAACTATAGAAAATATGGTGGTGGGAGAAGGATTCGAACCTTCGAAGCTTTCGCGACAGATTTACAGTCTGTTGGGTTTGACCGCTCCCCAATCCCACCTTAGGTTGCTTTGAATAAAGAGACTTTGATGTAAAGCAAATTTATAAAAAGCTACTTTGAAAGAGATGGTGCCGACTGCCGGGATCGAACTGGCGACCTACTGATTACAAGTCAGTTGCTCTACCAACTGAGCTAAGTCGGCTTGTTCTCTCAAAGTGGTGGCTATTCTATCAAATATTTTGACAGACGCAAGCCCTTTTTCATTTTTTTTACGCTTATTTTAATAAAAACTTTCAAGCAGTTGATTGCATTAGATTTTTTTATGCAAAAAATATTATCTTTATTCCTACTTCTGTTTTTATCATCGTTATAATATGTGATTACTATTTTCATCGTTATAATATGTGATTACTATCTTCACAAAGTACTGATTAACAAGGACCAATTAAATAGTATAGCCAAATAATAACAGACAGAGCGTCTTTAGCAAAATCATATTAGCGAATTCGTAATCCATCACAAGCCATCTTTACTGCTTTGACCAGCGCTAGTGCTTTTTTATTGGTTTCGTCCCACTCCGCTTCTGGCACCGAGTCGGCAACCACACCTGCCCCTGCTTGAATATGTATCTTGCCACGACGCATTACAGCCGTACGTATAGCAATCGCTGTATCCATGTTGCCATGCCAGCCTAGATAACCCACTGAGCCACCAAATACGGTTCGCCGTACTGGCTCGACCTCATCAATGATTTGCATTGCACGGATTTTGGGTGCACCTGACAATGTACCTGCTGGAAAAGTCGCACAGAATACATCAAGCGCATCTTTATCAGCTAGTATTCTACCTTCAACATTAGAGGCGATATGCATTACCTGCGAATAGCGTTCTATAAACATCTTTTCGGTAACTTTGACACTGCCATACTCGCAGACACGGCCGATATCATTACGGCCGAGGTCGATTAGCATCAAGTGCTCAGCGATTTCTTTTTTATCAGCAAGTAGCTCTGTTTCAAGTGCCAAATCTTCTGCTTCATCTTGTCCGCGTTTACGTGTACCGGCCAGTGGGCGCACAGTCACTGTGCCGTTTTCAATACGTGATAGGATTTCAGGAGAAGCACCGATAATGTCGAAACGTTTGTGATCGTCAAGTGTGTAACCATGCACTAAGAACAAATAAGGTGACGGATTTAAAAATCTTAGCGCTCGATATACCGCTAGAGAGTCTCCTTTATAATCCGCGGTTAAACGCTGAGCAGGAACGACCTGCATCACGTCTCCCTCTAATATATAATCTTTTATTTTGTTGACATCATCGCAGTACTTATCTTGTCCAGTTTGCGATTTGAACTTTGGCGTGGGCATGATTGGAGTACTTAAGTCTGGCATCTCAGCCAGCTTATCTTCAATTTTTTCAAGCTCTCGTATCGCAGCGCCATAGCCATCTTCATCATTACAATCTGCATAAACGATAATTGACAACGTATTTTCAAGATTATCAAAGACAATCACACTCATCGATAGCATCAGCCACATATCAGGTAACGACATTGGGTTTGGTGCATCTGATAAGCCAACGCTTGGTTCAATAACGCGTACCATATCGTAACCAAAGTAGCCCACTAACCCGCCACTAAAGCTTGGCAATGCCTTGACCTCATCTGGCGTTGGCATTTTATACTGCGCCATCAATTTGCGAATATAATCAAATGGATCATCAACCGCATCGCTATCAATCTGATCATCTCTTTTAATGGTCATATAACCATCTGTGTACTGCAAGATCAAATCGCTACCCAGACCAATCATAGAATATCGCGCCCAGCGCTCACCGCCTACGACTGACTCAAACAAATAAGCCGAGCCGCTCAAATCGCGTACTTTAGAAAACACAGAAACAGGCGTCTGTGCGTCCATTAAGCGCTTTTTGACAAGGGGAGCGTGGCTATAGCCCTGTGTTTTAAACGCTTTATACTCTTCAAAGGTCATCATAATAAAAAGTCTCTTAGCACCAAGCAGGCAGAAGATAAAAATAACAAGAACAGCAATAATAAAAAAATGGTACATGCTCAATCTTGGATTAAGTAGAGCATAAACCTGTCAAAAAATGAGAATAGAGCAAATTTAATCGCAGTATAGCCAGCCAGTATAACAAAACTGGCTGGCGTTAGTATTATTTAGAACAACTGTACAGTTTGATGCGCCCCTCTAGTGGTAAGGCATCTCATATAACTTATCGGTGCCGATTAGCAAACGATACAAGCGATTAAACGCCGCCCATATTAAACAACCATAAAGCGACTCCGATAATAATGATGACGATAAATACCCAAATAAACCAGCTGCCACTTGGTTTTTTCTCCGGCTGTCCTGTATTAGCAGGGTTATTGACGGCTTGATCCATTGCATTATTGCCTTCAGTGCCCAAATCACGCCCTTGTCCTAGATTGGCAGTACCAGAGAATTGCGCTGAGGCGGCTTGTTTGGCACGTAGTACATCCGGATCTGCTTCTTCTTGCAAGGTAGTTTTGGTCGTCTTATCATGCTCTGGAGCGACATCTGGCTCTGTATGTGCAGTTGGCTGTTTTGCTACTGGCTCATCTACTGTCGGTTCGCGGTTTAGTGTCTCTTTAGACTTATCATTAGACATTACTGTCTCCTTGGCTGCGGCCGTACTTGGCGCTAAAGTTGGTTGAGTCGTAGGTTCTGTTACAGTATTAGCTGGCTTATCTTTTGTTTCGCTAACGGTAGATGAAAGCACCTCTGTGACTATGGTATCTTTGACCACTGGCTCATCAGCCATCTCATCTACTCTGCTTTCAGTCGGTATGCTGTCTTTGTTGTCTGCCGCTATACTTTGTTCGGTAGCAGATTCGACTGGTGCAGCGGCTACCGGCGTAACAGAATCAGTATGTATGTGCGGCGTGGCAACCTTAAAGACAAAACTTGCAAAGCCAACCGTATCATCTGCATTAAGATGGGTAGACTTGTTGCCCTCTATGCGCTCATCGTTGATAAATGTACCGTTTGATGAGTCCAAATCTTTGATATACAAATCCCCATTTAAGACACTAAGTAACGCATGATTGCGTGATACGGCCTTACTACCCAGTACGACATCGTTGTCGTTACCGCGTCCGACGGACAAGCTGTCATCAATCGTCAGGGTTAAATCGCCAAGTGCTTCTGTCATTGCATTTAACTGCCAAGTTGTCGTCTCTTCTTTACTATTTAACACGTTATTGTCATCTAAATTGTTTGTCATCTCGCGTCTCCTTATTATAAATTTTGAAAATATGACTAAATACTATCTTTAGTCACACCGTAAGTTATTGTCTATCTTTGTTTTACTGTGGCATGAAATAAGGCTTAATAATGGTGTTTAGCTTATCATACGGGATACTTAGCACTGGCATACCGTAGGCATAAGGACCGATAGAATAATGCTGGTAACGAATATCGATGCCTTTATCCGTTAAGGTTATGTTGTCACTTAACACGAAAGGCCAGCTTTGCTCATAAACATGAGTATCGTTGGCAACCGTACCGACCCACTTCTTATAAGCATCGTACACCAATGCCTCAAAATCTGACTTTTTGCCTTTCTGCAACATGTCTACCAGTTGCACCTGCTGCTTCGTTGCAGAATCAAATATGAGATATTCGCTATACGGCATTCCATGAGCACCGCCTGTAAATACATAGGAATTTATCTCGAATAACTCAAACCTATCTACATGTCCTAAATATTCAGGCTCTATCGTTAAATGATAAATAAAAACGCTATCTTCAGGCAAATCAACAAATTGTGAGGCTGCAAAGTCGTCAATAGCCGCTTTAACATCGGCTTGATTGCTTTTGTTTTTAATAGGTGCTGACTCAGACAGTTTACTGTTTATAACTAGATTATTGATCCGTTCATTGACAACCCCATTTACCCAGTCGTTCATTACAACCCCATTTACCCAGTCGTGATTGGTTTTAAGATATTTGATATCAATTTTTGGACAGTTTTCACGTTTAATACAGCGTTCTTGTAAGCGTTTTGGTAAATTGTAATCAAGATAGTCTGTCGCACTAATCAGAGTAGTCGCATTGCTAGTTAAGCTAAAAGCACTTAGTAAGACAGCAATACCAAAGGTAGTAAGCGGATTTACGCCATTGTTTTTATTGATATTTTTCTTATGTGGTAAATGCTTTATCGCATAAGAGTGAGTCGTTATTGACATATATCCTCTTTAATTAATAGACGACATTTATAGATATTCTACCGTAATCATCATTTGTTATTGTAGGAACACTGTTTTAGCGATTGGTTTTGGCAGTATGGTTTGATATCTTTAATAAACCATACAAACAAAAAAAGACACGGCCAGCGTGTCTTTTAAAATGGACTATAGAACTAAATAATAACTTTTAGCATTGTTGATTTTAGTGCTCGCGAGTATTACTAAAGGTCACTTCTGGATAGCGATCTTGCATCAGTTGTAAATTAACGCGTGATGGTGCCAAATATGTCAAATAGCCACCGCCATCTATCGACAACTGGTCATGCGCTTTTTTCTTAAATTTCGCCAGTGCT
>NZ_LNUO01000033.1:0-4694 GCF_001462175.1 Psychrobacter sp. ENNN9_III | reverse complement strand
GAAATTTAATATAGAGGTTAAATACAGTTATTTTAATTATATTTAGCCACCAATATTTATAAGGGAATAATTATGCTACTTGAGAAAATCAAGACCCCAGGACTCTCGCACTTATCCTATCTAGTCGGCTCAGACGGAAAAGCTGCAGTCATCGACCCTCGCCGTGACTGTGACATTTATGTCGAAAAGGCACGGGCTGCTGGGCTTAAAATTACCCATATCTTCGAAACTCATCGCAATGAAGACTTGGTTTCTGGTGCACCAACTTTAGCAAAATTGACGGGTGCGACAGTACTACATGGGCCAAACCCTGAAAAACCTAACACTTATGCTCAAACAACCCATGAGAACGACTGCTTCGCCATCGGTCAGCTTGAGATTCGCGTCTTAGAGACACCTGGCCATACGGATGATCATATTAGCTTTGCGTTATTTGATACCGCCTATCCAGAAAAAGCTGTCGGGGTATTTACTGGAGATGCGCTATTCGTGGGCGATGTTGGGCGTACAGACTTTTATCCCAATCGCCGTAAAGAAGTGGCAGGTCTGCTCTATGACTCATTACAAAAAATCTTAGCGCTTGGCGATCAAGCCATCATTTATCCTGCACATGGGGCGGGATCAGTATGCGGTTCAGGTATGGCTGCGCGCGAGTTTTCAAGTATCGGTCACGAAAGACTGAATAACCCGCGCTTGCAGATTGAGAGTCGTGACGAATTTATCGATGTCAAAATCAACGAAAACCACTATCAACCCCCTTATTTTCGCTTGATGGAGCGCCTCAATATGGAAGGCGGTGATGCCGCGCCGCGTGTTATGCGTCCGCGTAATCTGTCGCTTGATGAGCTTAAAACCTGTAATGCTGATCATCTAATCGATATTCGAGAACCGATGGCTTATGCTGCTGGCCATCTGCCCGGTGCTATGAGCCTACCTGTAGGGATGATCTCCGCTTTTGCAGGCTGGTTTATCTCTGAAGAAGAGAGCATTGTGTTAATTGCATCCAATGAAGAGCAGCTCGCTACCGCCATGGAACACTTGGTACGCATTGCTCTTGATAATGTAGTAGGCGGTTATGTTGGCGTTATCCCTGCGGCGGCTGGGGGTGAGAAAATGCAGTCAACACCTATGATCGATACCGCTGAGGTTGAAGAAAGACTTAACGCTAACAAAGACGACTGGACGCTACTTGACGTTCGTGATGCCGATGAAAGAGCAGATGCTGCCATCGAGCAATCACAGCATATCTACGTCGGTCAACTCAATGAGGAGTGGCGTAAACTTGATAAAGACCAGCACTATACTTTAATGTGTGCTAGCGGCGCACGGGCGACGGTTGCAGCAGGCTGGCTTGCAAGTCAAGGGTTTAAAAATCTTGATATTTACCTAGGCTCGATGGGTGCGTGGCAACAAGCACACAACTAGGATAGTATTTAATAAACTGTAATTAACAGCCAAGGTTTACATAAGCTCTAAAGCAGTTATTAATAGTACAGATATTAATAGTAGCGTCTGATTTGATTTTCTAAAAAGTCAGCCGCTACTTCATTGACTACAGTACAATCAACTATCCCGCGAATGCTGTTTTCGTTAGGACGCGTAGCATTGCTATCGATGTAGTCGGCTTCATAAATACGGTCGTCATAATCGACAGCTCTAAATATATATTCTGGTTCATTGTCAAAGGCAAAATATCTGATCTGAGCAGTTTTTAGTTGATTATTGATACCCGTATCTGAGCGAATGGTACTAAAATTTCGATTATCGCTAAAACGATTTTCGGTCATATCAACCCAGTCATCAATACTGTCATAACGGGTTCTGTTTTTATCATTGAAAATAAAGAATGATCGATCACTCGTTGTCACAGGGACATAACAAACGGAACCTATTGGGAATTCTACATTTGGTGGAACATTTGGATAATTATTCAAATCAGTGAGAATCCCTCGGCTACTAGCCAAATTATTGCCAAGACTATAATTACCAGCGCTGACTCCAGACAGATCTAGTGTTCTATAAGTGGTTTCATAATTAAAATTATTACTACTATTCAACTCATAAATCGGCTGTCTGATAGTACGTCCATTGACTTCAATGTATCGATCTTCAAGCGTGCCCTCAAAGTTGTTTGATAACACTATCGATCGTTCTAAATCGTTAATATTTTGCGTGTTAAAACTTCCTATAATGTTGGTTACATCAATATCACGCTCACCCTTGCTATATTCGGTATCGATACGCGCCACAGCTTCTCTACCAGTCTGACGATCAATGCCTTTATCAAAACTTGTCAGTGTCAGCTTATCATTGTTGCCTGAACCAAAAATGCCATTGTCTTCTTCGTTACAACCAGTAAGCCCAATCGCTAATAAACTAAGAACAAGCGGTGCAAAGAGTCGTTTATGTGTTTTTTTCATCGCTAGGCATCCTTATTCGTCAGTAATAGAACGTTATTAAATGCTATTTCACTAAGTAGTGTATAGTGAGTGGCTACCGCCTAATCTATCCTCGTTTAACGGCTACTGTTAGCTTACACTAATCACCAAGCTGCGACCACATGAAACGAGTGCTTTACTTACCAACCTAAAAGACTTACTTACAAATTCATAGTATAGGTTTACCACCGCTATATAGAATCGTGTTAGAGATTTGCTATGCTGGGCAGGTTGTATAGCTGATACGATACATTTACTATAAAAACCAAGGGAAAAGGACAATTATGAAAACTCTATATTCTACCAAAGCAACCGTTACTGGCGGCCGTATGGGTACAGCCAAGCTCAGCGATAGTGATCTTGAGATAAATATGGCGCCTCCTGGCGGTAATAAAGAAGGCAATAATCCTGAGCAACTATTAGCGATGGGCTATGCTGCCTGTTTTGATAGTGCTTTAGGGGTAGTCAAAAAGATGGAAGAAGCGAGCTTTTCTTCAACGACTCAAACCTCAGTAGACTTATTACAAGGCGACAATCACGACTATAAACTGGCGGTTAAGATCCATGTTATCGCTGATAGTACTGACTTATCAGCTGATGAGATTCAAAAGCTCGTGCAAAAGGCCAATGAAGTCTGCCCTTACTCAAAAGCTACCAAAGGTAATATCGACATCGAAGTGACGTCTGAAGTAAAAAGCTAAGCTATATTATGAGTTGATGAACGGATCTGTTATTAGTAAAGCCCAGCAAGTCTGGGCTTTGTTATTTTTACAATCTAGATTTAAATAATCCTTATAGCCATATATATTTTAACTTTTAAGCCATTCGGCACGCGCTGATTTTATCGTTATAATGGTTCATATTTTTTGATTTTATCCAATAGCTGATAAGTGACCTCTATGACCGATAATGACCACAATTCGCACTCACCTATTAATCCCAATACGCTACCAAACTTTGACAATATGCCCAATGTGGCGACCATGAATACCAGCCATGTAGACAAAGAGCAGCCACCATTTATCTTAGTAGATGGCTCATACTATCTGTTTCGTACCTATCATGCGCTGCCAAAGACCATGCAAAACTCGCAAGGCCTGATAACCAATGCCATACGCGGTACGCTAAATGCTTTATTAAAACTTATGCGCCGCTATCATCCAACACATATGGCCGTTTGTTTTGATACCAAATCTCCAACCTTTCGCCATGCTATGTCTTCTGAATATAAAGCTGCGCGCCCGCCCATCGATATTGAGTTAGTGAACCAAATCCCTTATATCCATCGATTGGTCGCAGCGTTAGGTATTCCATTATTACGTATCGAGGGCGCAGAAGCTGATGATATCATCGGTACCCTTGCTCAGCGCGCGGTGGCTGAAGGCCATCATGTGGTCATCTCAACCGGTGATAAAGACATGGCGCAACTGGTCAATGACTGCGTGTTACTAGAAGATAGCTTTACTGGCAAAATTACTGATAGTGCAGGTGTGGTCGAAAAATTTGGGATTGAGCCTCACCAGATGATCGACTTTTTGACGCTTATGGGCGACTCATCTGACGGCATCAAAGGGGTGCCTGGTATCGGTAAAAAAACTGCCAAAGACTTACTCAATAAATACGGCAATATCGACACAATGCTCAAAAACGTTGCTGATATTAAAGGCCGCGCTGGTAAGAACTTGGTTGAATATGCTGATGATATTCCGTTCAATGCAAAGCTTGCAACCATTGTAACCGACTTGGCCATCGGTCAAGATTGGACAGACCTTAAAATAAATACTGATCCTTGTGCCCATATCCATGAGCTACGAGACCTGTATACTGAGCTTGAGTTTAAAAATGAGCTTGCATCACTTGATCACCCAAATCATCCTGCAAATGGTAGTACAAGCGTCGCTGACAGCCAAGCCAATGCTGAGTCACAATCTCAAGTCGCAAAATCACTGCAATCGAGCATGATTGAAAACATTAAAGACAGTAAAAGTCATAATAAAGCATGGCATACGGTGCTTGATAAGCCTGCTTTTGATAGCTTAATTGCCTTGCTAAAAAGCGCACCGCATTTCGTTATCGATACTGAGACGACTAGTATTTATTGGCGACAGGCAGAAATCGTTGGACTGTCTTTTGCTGTGCAGGCCCATGAGGCATATTATGTACCGCTCACGCATCGCTTAGAAGGAGATGAGCTGATCGAAAAGCAACTTGATCGCGATACGGTACTTAACGAGCTTAAACCCATTTTGGAAAACC
>NZ_LNUO01000032.1:0-12223 GCF_001462175.1 Psychrobacter sp. ENNN9_III | reverse complement strand
AAAACCCAAAAATTGGAAAAATCGGTCAACATCTAAAATACGACGCACATATTCTCAGTCATTATGATATTGATTTGGTCGGTGCTATTCATGCCAGTCCTAATAACTGGGCCATGGATACCATGCTGGCAAGCTACGTTATCAACGCGGCTATTACTCGCCATGGTATGGACGATCTTGCACGTCACTATCTGCAAACGCAAACGATCAGCTATGAAGATGTCGCTGGTAAAGGTGCTAAACAAGTCACTTTTGATCAAGTGGCCATCGATATTGCTAGCGACTACGCTTGCGAAGATGCCGATATCACTTATCAGCTATTTGATGTCTTTAGCCAAAAGCTTAATGAAGACGAAAACAATGCTAAATTGCTCCACCAGCTTGAGATACCAACAGCCGAAATACTGTGCCAAATGGAAGCGGATGGCATTTTAATCAAGCGCTCCTTTTTAAATGAGTTATCAAAACGTTTTGATGAAGAAATCATTGCGCTCGAAAAACGTGCTTATGAAGTGGCTGGAGAGACGTTCAATCTTGGCTCACCAAAGCAGCTTGGCGAGATGTTATTTGATAAGCTTGGCGTCCCTGGTGGCAAAAAAACCAAGTCAGGCCAATACTCTACTGGTGAAGCCATATTGTCGAAAATCGATCACCCATTAGTAGAAATCGTACTGGAATATCGCGGCTTATCCAAGCTCAAAAGTACTTATACTGATGCGCTTGATACCGTTGCAGACTCTGAAACTGATCGCGTCCATACCAGCTACCATCAGGCATTGACCAGTACTGGACGCTTATCATCGACTGTTCCCAACTTACAAAATATTCCAATTCGTACGGCTACTGGACGTCTGATTCGCCAAGCGTTTATCGCGCCAGAAGGTCGTGTCATCTTGGCAGCGGATTACTCACAAATCGAGCTACGCCTTATGGCACATTTTTCTGGCGACAAAAACCTGACGCATGCCTTCAACGAAGGGCTCGATATTCATGCGGCCACCGCAGCTGAAGTGCTAGGAAAGCAAGTCGCTGATGTCAGCTCGACCGAGCGCCGTAATGCAAAAGCCATTAACTTTGGTCTACTTTATGGTATGAGTGCGTTTGGACTTGCCAAGCAACTACAAATGAGTCGCGGTGAAGCGCAAGACTATATTGATATGTACTTTAAGCGTTATCCGGGCGTCAAACAATATATGGTTGATACTCGTGCCAGCGCCTATGAGCGTGGCTATGTCGAGACGATATTGAACCGCAAGCTTTATACACCAGATATTAACCACAGCAATCGTATGGTCAAACAAGGGGCTGAACGTGCCGCTATCAATGCCCCACTCCAAGGCTCCGCTGCTGATTTGATTAAACTTGCCATGATCGCCGTCGATAAGGTACTGCCCAAAGAGCAAGCGAAAATGCTGCTACAAGTCCATGATGAATTGGTTTTTGAAGTGGATAGTAATAAGGTAGAAGAGATTAGCCAACTTATTACTGATGCCATGCAAGATGTTTTAACGATCACTGCTGTTGAAAAAGGTTGGAATATAGACTTTGCGGTACCGTTATTAGTTGAGACTGATAGTGGTAGCAATTGGGATGAAGCGCATTAATCTATCAATTTTGACAATGAGTCATGACTAATTAGTAAAATTGATTGATGACGTGATAGTAGAATTAGCGTTATAATAATATTACGTCAAATATTTTTGCTTTATCAGATTATTTACACTTTAAAAGTGAGCCTTTGGGTTCACTTTTTTTGTTTCAAAAATTAGGAGCCCACTATTTTGGCTACAGATGGCATCATTGAAGTCCCCGGTCTTATACTTATTATTATGTGCTTGCTACGCTGTGCCCAGTACGTAGTACAAAGTCAGAGCAAGCAAAGCCGTTATTTTTGGCTCGCATCAGCGCTCGTATTTTTTGCAGTGATTCGTCGCGAGTTGAATTACTTACCAGAAATGCTTATTTCAAGCGACTTCTCGCTACTTGGACATTCTTATGACTGGTGGGAAGACAGCGTCCTGACCGTGATCTACCTTCTCATCGTTGGATTACTCATCTATTCTTGGCGCTATCTCAAAGCCGTCTTAAAAGATGTCGATGTATCATTATATGTCATCGTAGTCATACTGGCGATAATACAGTATATGGGTGAGAATGCGATTGTGTTCTCTTATGATGCTGGCGGCACCATTGAAGAGCTAGCAGAAACTGCTATTTATGGTATTGCTTTGCTTTATCTGTGGAAATTTAAGTTGGCGGCTTTTGAAAACCTGTCAGCAAAACCAAATTTTGATGCACAGCGCGAGACTACATAAGAGCGGAAGATTGACAGTTATAGGGTTGGCTGGTGTATGTATCTTAATAATTATCTTTTCTGTTTAATTTGCTATACTCAATATAAGTTCGAGGGACAAATGCGATGTTTTTAACGGTGTCGACTTTATTGATACCTATACTAAGGGTGTTGCTAAACATCGTTACTCAGCGTTGTACCTCGCTTTACTCATTATGCTTATTATTAAGTCACTCATTATGAATATATTAATTACTGGTGCATCGCGTGGTATTGGTTTGGCCACTGCCAAAAAGCTGGCGGCAAAGGGTCATAGTGTTGGCCTATTTGCAACCAATACTGATACGCTTGAAGACGCAACTAAAGATAAAGCTTTTAAAAAAGCGATCAAACAAAAACGCATCATAACTGGTCAGCTTGACGTAACCCAGCCTGACTCATGGGAAGACGCTATCAGTCAAATGATTGATAATTTTGGCAGTATCGATGCGTTAATCAACAACGCAGGTGTGCTGTTCAGTGGTGCTTTGCCCGCGACTGATTTGCAGCAGCAGTTGTCTTTAATCGATGTCAATTGTAAAGGCGTACTCATCGGCTGTCATAAGCTTGCGCCTTATTTGGCTGATAGCAAAAATGGTAAAATCGTTAATGTGTCTTCAGCGTCTGCTATTTATGGTCAGCCTGAAGTTGCCAATTATGCAGCCAGTAAATTTTTTGTCCGTGGTCTCACCGAAGGCCTTAATATTGAATATCAAAAGCTCGGTATCAAAGTCATAGACGTCATGCCGCTTTGGGTTAAGTCTGATATGACAAAAGATATTGAGGTGACAAGCATTGATCGCTTGGGCATCAATCTAAACGTCAATGACGTGGCAAAAACGTTGTGCAAATTGACCACCAGCCCTAATCGTAAAATAAAAGGTACGCATTATGCTGTTGGTTTGCCAGCTAAAGTCTTTCAGACACTCTCACAAGTTACGCCTAATCCAATCATACGCTGGGTAAATACCAAAGTGGGTGCCAAATAGAGCATAGTCCATTTGGCAACAGCTCGTAGTATTATCTTAACGGCTACTCGATCTGAGTGGCCGTTTTGCTGGCTGCTCGAATATCAATCGCTTGCTTTATGGTTTTATCAGTGAACGTATTGTTTTTAATGAGCGTGTTTTTGATTGCCCCTACGGCAGTGTCTTCGCGAACTTTTGAACCGACCTTAATAGGCAGATGAACGTCAGCGGCGAATGTATTACCCCTAATCAGTGTGCCATCATCTTCTACGATTATACCTTGCTCAACTTGGGCAAATTGATTATCAATGATCTGATTGTCTTTGGCACTGTCTAGATGGTAGCTGGCAAAGGGTGTTTGCTTGACCAAATACGCGCCACATTCAAACCCTTTTAGATTGCGTGACTGCCTTGATGCCACCCATACGCCCACTGGCTCATCTTGAAAGACATTGCCACGAATGATATTGTCACGGCTTGACTCAGTACGCTTAAAGTGATTGCTGCGCGACAGGTCATCAGCATGCTCAAAGCAATTGCGATAGAGCAAGATACTACCTGCACCATTGTGAATAAACTGATTGTTCTCGATGCGATTGTTGCTTGATGAGTCAACCGCAATGGCTTCTCGATTGGGCTTAAAGGTACGAAAACCATTACCGACAAACACAGAGTTTTTAATCACGTTATCGCGGCTACCAAACTCCAGATATAACCCAACAGTACCAGCGTTTTGAACATATAGTTGCTCAAAAGTGACACCGTGCACGTGATCGCCGACGAACATGCCGCTGTTGATACTGCCTTGACTGCTGACATTGATGACGCGAATATCTCTTGGTGCCAGTGCGCGGTTGGCAGCAGGGTCGATAAAGCCGCGCGTATAGCGCTGATTGGGATTGCTATATTGGCGAATATGCAGCGCATGACCGTAGCCTTCGACATGACAATTGGCAACGGTAATATCTTCAATAGCAGCATCTGTCTTCGGTCTGATCATAATAGCGCTGGCCTTTGATGAATCATCAGCACTGGTGCTAAGCTGCGCCCCTTGACAGTCAAGTGAGCTATGAGAATCGCTTAGCTCAAAGCGTATCGACTGACCTGTTAAGTCACAGTTTTTACTAAGGGTGTTATGACCTTTTATCGGCACGGTCTGCTTGGGTGTCAGCTGCGCACAGTCTATCACGGCCGCAGTGTTTGGTAGTTTGGCATCGATAATTGGTGGTCTTTTTAGTGGCAACTCATCAAAGCTGTCATGACTGCTACTTATAAAGGGTAAACGCTCGCACGCCGTCAATGCTGTCACTATGCTTATCAAAGATACTTTAATTAATAATTTATGAGCTGCTGACACTAAAACCCCTTATTCTGCTAGTTGCTTACACTAAAACCCCTTATTCTGCTAGTTGTCTTACATTTTTTGAACATCTTGTGACACCTAAGTACTAGTGAAAATGATGTTAAGTGTCCAAACTAATATACATAGCAATTAAATATATGCCTTATCAATAGCGCTTTATTGTAGTGCTACCCCTTACACTTAATAACTATAATGAGGAATTATTCATGGACCATTCAAAGACCCCATTACCAGAAGAGATGGATCACATTGAAGGTAATACTCGTAACAATGATAGTAGTTTAGATGACCAAGACAATCAATTGGTTGATTTAGACAATCCTATGCTGCATACAATTGATAATGACGATGTGATTGACAATAGTGCTGGTTTTGATAACTCACAAGTCGGTAGCGAGGCCACGCAAGGCCTAACGCCGATGCATCGCCAAAATGTCGATGAAGCACGAGTCGATGAAGTATTGGTCGAAGACAATTTGGATGATAACGACTATCCAGACATCGTCGATATCGCTGATACCGAAGCTGCTGAACGTAGTAACGACGATAATTTTAAGTAAGTTTTTTGACTATAAAGTATGTATAGTACTATGAATAAAAAACACCGAACATCATGTCCGGTGTTTTTTATCATTCATTAAGATTTAAGATCAAAAGGCTTAACTACGCCCATTCATTAAGATTAAGATCAAAAGGCTTAACTACGCCCACCCATCAAGCGTCCCCACCCAGCCCTTAACCAAAGGTTTGCTAAGCGCTTCGAGTAAGTCAATGTGAGCCTCATCAAGATTTAGAGCAGGTATATAATGATACTCTTGCCCGCCAGCGTTCAAAAAGTTATCACGATTTTCGATCGCCAGCTCTTCTAGCGTCTCAAGACAATCGGCAGAAAATGCAGGACTGATAACCTGCACCGAACGCACACCAGACTGACCCCACTCCTCTAGTACCACATCGGTATACGGCTTAACCCATTCTTGTTTACCAAAACGCGACTGGAAGCTGATAATCCATTCATCATCTCTCAGACCAAGCGCGTGTGCCACTTGGGCGGCGGTACACTTGCAGCGGCTCGGATACGGATCGCCTTTATCAGCATAAGGCTGCGGAATACCATGAAAGCTAAACATCAGCTTTTCAGGCTTGCCATGCTCCGCCTGAAAGCGGCGAATCGAGTCCGCTAGTGCTTGGATGTATAGCGGATGGGCAAAGTAATCCTTTACGATAGTATAGTTGGGCAAATTGCGCTGCGTCAGCGTCCACTTGGTCAGCGCGTCATAGACAGCACCACCTGAGGTTGCAGAGTACTGCGGGAATAATGGTAGGATGACGAAGTGATCCACGCCCTCGCTGCGCAAATTGTCCATCACATCGGGCAAGCCAGGATTGCCATAACTCATCGCCGCGTGTACCGACACGCGAAACGGGGCAACACTGTCGGCCAAACGCGGTGCTAACTGCTCAACTTGACTGTTTAATATCTTACGAATTGGCGAGTCGCCTTCCCAAATACTCGCATAAGCCTTTGCTACCCGTTTAGGCCGGCTTGGCAGTACAAACAAGTTTAGAATGATGGCCCACAGAAACTGAGGGATTTCAATCACGCGTGGGTCTGATAAAAACTGTTTCAGATAACGACGGACGGCAGGCGCTGTCGGCTCATCAGGTGTCCCAAGGTTGACCAATAAGACGGCGATACGGGGTGGCAGTTTAGGTTTCATAGAAGTCGTGTGTTATTCATAAGTGATAAGAGAGGACTGTTAAGACAATGTTCATTTAATAGCTGATTAGTGTAGCATTTTATCGTCAAAGAGCGCATGGTAAAGGCGGTCTTTATACAATTTTCTACGCGTATCAAATAAAGACAGCGTATGGAGGTTGTACTCCTACGCCCATCGCCATACAATAGGCAAGCGCATTTTAAAAACAGTATAGAAAATAGTTTTTATCTTGTCTTTTTTTTATTGATGATCGTTGTCTTGCGAGGTAGCTTTGAACGCACGCCCTGATAATACCAGTGACCAACTCCCAAAAGATACATCCAACTTGACCGGATCAGCCAATAAGGCTGGCTCAGTAGGAATCGTCACGCCCGAAAAAATCCATTTTGCCGAGCCGCTGACTCTAGAATGCAATCGCACTTTGCCGTCTTTTGACTTAATGGTAGAGACCTATGGCACGCTTAACCAAGACAAATCAAACGCCATTTTGATTTGCCATGCTTTGTCTGGCAGTCATCATGCAGCAGGGTATTATAGTCATGATGACAAAAAAGCGGGCTGGTGGGACAATATGATTGGACCCAACAAAGCCATCGATACCAATCAGTTTTTTGTGGTGTGTGTCAATAATATCGGTAGCTGCTTTGGCTCGACAGGTCCAACGACCATCAACCCTGACACCATAGACCAAACTGGTGATAGCGAGCCTCAAGTCTATGGCCCTGACTTTCCACTCATCACCATCAAAGACTGGGTCAAAACTCAAGCTATGCTTTCAGATCGCTTGGGCATCGCTGTTTGGCATGCCATCGTCGGCGGCTCTATGGGCGGGATGCAGGCGCTACAATGGTCAGTTGATTATCCAGATAGGCTAAAGCGCTGCGTCGTTATTGCCAGTACACCAAAGCTATCTGCGCAAAATATCGCCTTTAATGAAGTCGCTCGTCAGTCCATCCTCTCTGACCCTGATTTTAATGATGGCCGCTATATACAAGCTGGCACCTATCCTCGTCGCGGGCTTATCCTTGCGCGAATGGTGGGTCATATTACCTATCTGACTGAAGATGCAATGAAAGCCAAGTTTGGCCGAGATCTAAAATCAGGCAAATTTATGTACGGCTATGATGTTGAGTTTCAAGTCGAGAGCTACCTGCGTTATCAAGGTGAACGCTTTAGCAAAAACTTCGATGCCAATACTTACTTGCTTATGACCAAAGCCTTAGATTATTTTGATCCAACGCGCGACTATCCATCAACACAATCGCTAGTTTCGGCCGCATCAGTGCAGTTTGAAGATTCGATTGCTGCATCAATCAACACTCCTAAAAGCACAATTGAAGACAATCTTGTGTCTCAAGATGATAGCGAGAATGACAATTATCAAGAACTGACCGCGCTCAAAGCAGCATTTGCCCATACCAAGTGTCAGTACTTAGTCGTATCATTTACTACCGATTGGCGCTTTGCTCCCGAGCGCTCGCAAGAAATTGTGAATGCACTCATGGCCACTGGCAAACCAGTCAGTTATATCGACGTTGATGCGCCACACGGTCATGATTCGTTTTTATTTGATATCCCACGTTACATGGGCGCGGTCAAAGGTTTTTTAACCGCACCCTTTATGACGAGCAACTCGATGACTAAGGAAGAGCGCTCATGAGAATGGATCATCAGCTGGCCGAACGCTGGATCGCGCCACACTCACACGTATTAGATTTGGGCTGTGGTAATGGCGATCTGCTTGCACATTTACAAAAAGAACGTAGCGTTACTGGCTATGGGCTTGAGATTGATGAAGACAAAATCAACGAAGCCATCGGCAAGGGCTTATCTATCGTCGAGCAAGACCTCAACGATGGACTGGCACGTTTCGCTGACAACAGCTTTGACACCGTCGTTATGGCGCGCGCCCTTCAAGCGGTCAAAGCCCCTGATGTACTGCTACTAGATATGCTGCGTGTTGCGCGCGAAGCCATCATCACCTTTCCTAATTTTGCCCATTGGCAAAACCGTATTCATCTAGGGTTTAAAGGTCTGATGCCAGTGTCAGAAGCCCTACCTTACGAATGGTACGATACACCAAACATTCATCTATGCACGTTCAAAGATTTTGAGCAGTTGTGTGCCAAACACGATATTCATATTCTTAGCCGTTTTGCTGTCAGTGACTCTGATAAAGGCCCCTCTCCTTTACTGTCAACTTTAATAAGACAAGCACCTAACTTACTAGCAGACGTTGCCATCTACCGAGTAACCAAACAAAAATCTATTTAAATTCATTGTATTGGGTAGTTGACTAAGTATTGCGTTTTGTATATTCATTATTACGGCTTAATAACTGTATGATTTTGTTACATACTATGAGGTTTAAAACGACGTTAAAACGAGTAATTAGTATTTGAGTTTCGTAACTTTGGGTGGTAAGCTAGCAAAATAGTGTCGATGACGCCCCCATTACAATTACTTATCTGTTGAGTTAGCGTAAACGAAAAGACTTATGTTCATAGGTTTGCTATTTAGTCATAGTTAATATGATGTTGCTAATAACTAGGTAAGTTCATACTGCAAAGTGTAATGTCTGCGATAGTGTCGCCTAATGATATAAATTTTGGTGGCAAACTTTATCCATTGCTTATCAACTGCCTAATTTTGGAGCTGCTATGAAATTATTAAAAGCCGCCTTGTTTACTGCTTTATTCTCTTGTGCTGGACTGGCTAACGCGGAGTTAATCTCAAACGTGCCACTTGATACGTCGCGTTTTGAGCTAATGCCTGTTAGCGAGCTATCTAATCGCGCAGCCCAAGGTAACGATCATGCTCAGTTTTACCTAGCTAAGCGCTTGCAAAAAGGAGAAGGTGTTGCTCAAAATACCCAGCAAGCTATCCAGTGGTACACTAAAGCGGCTCAGCAAGGTGTTGCCCCTGCTCAGTTGAACTTGGCTATTATGTATTTGCGCGGTGAAGGCGTGAAGCCTAACCTACAACAAGCTCGCGTTTGGTTAGAAAAAGCGGCGATGCGTGGTGATAATCGTGCCAGCTATACGCTTGCATTGCTAGATGAGAAGCAAAAAAATCTGGTTGATGCGTATAAATGGTATGACTTGGCTGCTCGTGATGGCATGCTAGATGAAAAAGTACGTAATAAAGCGCGTAGTAAAATCGGTCAGCTAGCATTGAACTTATCAAGCTCAGATATCGCGAGCGCTCGTAACCAAGCGGATCGTTGGTTCCAAAGTAAATAAGCTTTAGACAAATAAGCTAATAATAAAAAATCCAGCCTTTGAGCTGGATTTTTTGTGTTTGTATTCTGCATAACGATAAATGATTAAGTCAACTAGATAGCTGCTACTCCCTCGGCTCGCGTGCCATTGTATAGAACTCTGTATTTGACTGCATGTTCATTACAATTGCCATTCTATTCGATAAGCCAAAAAACGCGGTAATACCTGTGATATCTAAAATATCCTCGTCATCATAGCCATGCTCTTTGAGTGCTGCATAATCCGAATCTTGGATAAGCTCCGGTGTACGACAGAGTTTTATCGAAAATGCTAGCATCTCTTTCTGTCGCAGACTAATGGGCGCGTGCAAGTAATTGATTGCTATTTGATCTGCCAGTAGTGGTTCTTTAGAAAACACACGCAGTAGCGCGCCATGGGCAATGACACAATACTGGCAGCCATTGGCGGCACTCGTCGCAACAACGATCATCTCTTTTTCAGCTGGGCTTAGCGTACTACCTTCTCGCTCCATAATCGCATCGTAATAGGCAAAGAAAGCTCTGAATTCTGCTGGGCGGTACGCTAGCGCTAAAAACACATTAGGAATGAATTTGGCCTTTACTTGTACCGCAAGAATACGTTTTAGAATATCATCAGGCAAGCTATCTAAAGATGGTACAGGGTATCGACTAATAGGCGCGCTCGTGGAAGGTTTGTTAGCAGAATTAATAGACAGAGTACTCATGTGCCATCTCCATTGACATTAATTGATCGTTATATCTAATTAGTCTACCTCTATAGATGAGTAATAAGTAGTTAAAAAGGTGATTAAATCATATCGTTTACCTTTATAAAATGTTCAAAATACGCACCGAATTTGCTACACTACGCGCGCACTAGTCAATTCCACAATCATGTTAGTGTGATTAGCTTCACTCGTTAGATCTACCAGACAACTCAAACCCAATGCACTAGGTTTGCGACCTAGCCAGCAGGAGATATGTATGAACACCACCTTAGAAAATGTAAGCATTGAAAGCAAAAAAGCGACTGAATACGATAGCATAACCAACAATATCGTCGTAGCTGCTCTTTATAAGTTCACACGCTTTAATGACTTTGAGCAATACCGTGAGCCAATTCTAAATACCATGCTCGACCATGATGTCAAAGGCACACTATTACTCGCAAGTGAGGGCATTAACGGTACGATTTCTGGCACCCGCCAAGGTATCGATACTGTCCTAGACTATTTGCGTAGTATCGATGCCATCGGCAGCTTTACTTTTAAAGAGTCTTATACCGATGCGCAGCCTTTTTACCGTACTAAGGTGAAGTTAAAAAAAGAAATCGTTACCATGGGCATTGAGAATATCGACCCATTACAATCAGTTGGTCGCTACGTGAAGCCAAGTGAATGGAATGCGCTGATCTCGGACCCCGATGTTATCCTTATCGATACCCGTAACGACTATGAAGTAAAAATCGGTACGTTCCAAAATGCAGTCAATCCGAATACCGAAACCTTCCGTGAGTTCCCAGAATACGTGGCAAAAGAGCTAGACCCAACCAAACATAAAAAAGTGGCGATGTTCTGTACTGGCGGCATTCGCTGCGAAAAATCCACCGCTTATATGCGCGAGCAAGGCTTTGAAGAAGTCTATCATTTAGAAGGTGGCATTCTAAAATATTTAGAAGAGGTGCCTGCCAGCGACTCTATGTGGCAAGGAGATTGCTTTGTGTTTGATAATCGCGTCTCAGTCAATCATAACCTAGAAAAAGGCGAATATGAGCAATGCTTTGCTTGCCGTATGCCGATTACTCAAGATGATATGCAAAGCATCGCCTATGTAAAAGGTGAGTCCTGCCCGCACTGCATAGATAAAGCAACTGACGAGCAAAGAGCACGTTTTCGTGAGCGTGAGCACCAAGTGCAGCTTGCTTCAATGCGCGGCGAAGCGCATATCGGTAGTGAGGTGGTGGACATCATCGAAAAACGTAAAGTGGCTAAAACTGAGGCTCGTCGTCAGGCAGACGCTGCGAACAAAGCTAAATTGGACTAGATTCGTTATCGGTTAGATTTAGATCAAAAAAGAGAGGCTCAATTGGCCTCTCTTTTTTATTGTCAGTTTTATTAGCTACCACGGTAAGTACTATAACCATATGCAGATAACGTAATTGGCACATGGTAATGATTATTGCCCTTAATGTTAAAATTCACTTCAACATATGGATAAAATGACTCCAAACCTTGGTTACGAAAGTATGGAGACGTCTCAAAAATTAACTTATAAGTACCGTCATGCTCTACATTATCTTTGTTAGGCAAAAAATTGTTAATACGTCCATTATCGTCGGTTTTTTGCGTATTGACTAACTCCCAACTACCGCCTTTCTGTTGCATCATCAACTTTACGTTGACGTTTGGCGCAGGCTTACCAGTGCTGATATCTAAGATATGGCTTGATAACTGATAACTATCTTGGTCAGCTGCAGCGTGACTTGCCGTTGCTGACATGGCTAATATGCCACCTAGTGCCGCTGCTCTTATCATGTTGATTTTCATATTATTTCCTTTATTTATAGAATAATTATAATTTTAATTAAATATAGCTTTT
>NZ_LNUO01000031.1:0-10153 GCF_001462175.1 Psychrobacter sp. ENNN9_III | reverse complement strand
TTTATTGCGATGTGTAATAAACTGATTTTATAGAAAAATATTCACTAACCATAATATAGTAAGTTCATTCATGATTTCAGCTGTATAGTATAAATTGTCAAATGACAACTATTGTAAAGAAAAAGTTAATTCGTAAGTCAACATGTATATTGGATGTAATCCTACCAACATTAGCGCCACCAAACAAATAAAAAAATAGCAAACAATCCTAGAAGAATTATTTGCTATTTATCATATTGTTAACCAATAAGGTCAGATAAGAGCTTAGCCTACCTAAGCGGTATAATCTTATATCTAAAAAACACCAGTATTAAAATAAGATGCGAATACGAATCGTCTCTTCTACATCTTTTAATTGATCAAGAGCAGCATCAGAATCATTGTAATCAACGTCCATCACCAAGTAGCCTACGTCACCTTCAGTCATCAGGCTTTGCGCCAAGATGTTAATATGTGCCTCTGCAAATAGACGGTTAATTTGCGATAGGACGCCTGGCACGTTTTTGTGAATATGTAGCAAACGATGCGTGCCTTCTTTGAATGGAATAGAAACCTCTGGGAAGTTCACAGCCGTGATGGTATCGCCTTGATCAGAATATCGCACAAACTTTTCTGCCACTTCTAGGCCGATATTGGCTTGTGCTTCTTGCGTTGAGCCGCCAATATGCGGTGTCAAAATAACGTTATCAAATTTACGCAGTGGCGATTCAAACTCTTCATCAGCAGACTTCGGCTCTTTTGGGAACACATCGATGGCAGCACCCAAGACTTTACCCGACTCAATTACTGCAGCCAAATCGTCAATCTCAACGCAGGTGCCACGCGCCGCATTGATAAAGTAACTGCCGTCTTTCATCTGTGCAAACTGCTCAGCTTTCATCATATAGCGTGTGCTTGGCTCATCAGGCACATGCAAAGTCACAATATCAGCAGTAGATAGTAGCTCGTTTAGGCTACCTACTTGATGCGCGTTACCCAACGGTAATTTGGTCACCACGTCATGATAGATAACTTTCATACCAAAGCTTTCGGCCAATACAGATAGCTGTGAGCCGATAGAGCCGTAACCGACGATACCGATCGTTTTGCCACGTACTTCATGTGAGTTGGTAGCAGACTTGCCCCAGCCGCCGCGATGGACAGTGGCATTCTTTTCAGGGATGCCACGATATAGCATGATGGCTTCTGCCAATACCAGTTCTGCAACCGAACGGGTGTTAGAGTATGGCGCATTAAATACTGGAATACCAAACTCACGAGCCGCATCAAGATCGACTTGGTTGGTACCGATACAAAAACAGCCAATACCGATCAGCTTCTCTGCATGCTCAAGGACTTCACGAGTCAGCTGCGTACGTGAACGAATCCCAATAAAATGCGCGTCTTTGATTTTCTCAATCAGCTCATCTTTATCGAGTGCATGACTGAGATATTCAATATTTTTATAACCAGCGTTGTCTAAAACCTTTAAGGCGTTTTCGTGTACACCTTCAAGTAATAAAAACCGGATTTTGTCTTTTTGTAATGATAATGCCATATGAGGACTGTCCTATAGTTGTCTTATTAAAAATAATCTATGCTAGAGTAAACGAAAACAGTCCGGTTATCTTACACAAAATTTAACGGTGATGTTAGCAGATTAGATGAATTATTGCTTATCAAGCCTGAAAACTTTTTATGCTATAGTGAGCGTTACTCGTTAAACTTTATTCAAACTGCCCTATTTACTACTTAACGCCTTTAAGCGCCTATGATGTTGCCTATCTATTCTTAGCCAATCTATCTAAAGGTTTTATGGTCCAACCGACCTTTATGTAGACTGGTTAAAAAAAGAGGTGTAGCGCTAACGTTTATACAGAGACTTAACTATGACGCCATTTGCATCTCAGACCACCACTACTACCGATATTGATACACTCAAAATTCTCTTAGATAGCTTGGTCAATGAGCACAACTTTGATAACACTCAAATCAAAACCGATAGCGAAAGCTTGGAGCATTGGGGTAAAGACTGGACCAAGCATTTTGCGCCCGCGCCGACTGCTATCGTCTTTCCAAAAACGACAGAACAAGTACAAGCCGTCGTACTACTTGCCAATGAGCACAATGTGGTGCTAACGCCAAGTGGCGGACGTACGGGCTTGTCTGCTGGCGCGGTCGCGGCTAATGGCGAGATTGTCGTCAGTATGGATAAGATGAATCATATCGGGCAGTTCTATCCTGCTGATCGTCTGGTTGAGATCGAAGCGGGCGTCGTCACTCAGCAGCTACAGCAATTTGCCGAGTCAAAAGATCTATACTATCCTGTCGACTTCGCTTCAGCAGGCTCTAGTCAAATGGGTGGTAACATCGGTACCAATGCTGGCGGTATCAAAGTCATTCGTTACGGTATGACCCGTCAATGGATTATGGGCCTGACTGTCGTCACGGGCAAAGGCGACATCTTACAATTGAACCGCGGTATGATCAAAAATGCCACTGGCTATGATTTGCGCCAGCTGTTTATTGGTAGTGAGGGCACATTGGGCTTAGTTACTCATGCACAAATCAAGCTTGAGCGCCTGCCGCAAGAGTTAAATGTCATGGTACTTGGCATGGATACGTTTAATGATGTGATGAACGTATTGTCTGCCTTTCAAGCGCAGATTGATTTGACTGCCTTTGAGTTCTTTGATGATGTGGCAGTGGATAAATTGATGGCGCACGGCCAGGTCCAAGAGCCGTTTGAGTCGCGTACCAAGTTTTATACCTTGCTTGAATTTGAAGCGCCCTATGAGCCGATTATGGATAAGGCAATGGCAATATTTGAGCAATGTATGGAACAAGGCTGGGTCGTTGATGGGGTGATGAGTCAAAGCATCGCACAAGCGACAGAGCTATGGAAGTTGCGTGAATATATTTCTGAGACCATCTCAGTATTTACGCCATACAAGAACGATGTATCGGTATTAATCAGCCATGTACCTAAGTTTATCGCTGAGATTGATCATATTGTCAGTAGCAATTATCCTGACTTTGAAGTGTGCTGGTTCGGTCATATTGGCGATGGTAACTTGCATCTTAATATTCTCAAACCTGAACATATGAGCAAAGATGATTTCTTTAATGAATGTCAAATTGTCAATAAACATGTGTTTGAGACTGTACAGAAATATGGCGGCTCAGTATCTGCTGAACATGGGGTCGGCATGACTAAAAAGCCTTATCTGCACTATAGTCGCAGCGAGACTGAGATTGACTATTTGCGAGAAATCAAAAAAGTATTTGATCCAAACAATATTATGAATCGGGGCAAGATTTTTGATATGTAATTGGCTTTTAAACTGACCGGCTCTTAGGCTTAAATTGATAAAAAACGACGCTATACATTAAAGTAAAGCGTCATTTTTATATTTTACATTGTTTATCAGGAGTTAGATTGTCAAAGCATATTTTACAAATATAAGAGTATCAACGCTGCAACGACCAAAACACATAAGAAGCTTTGGACAATTAAAAATGCTTGATGAGGCGCTGCAATGTGCTGAACCATATTGCCCAACGCATTATAAGTAATGCCTGCCGCTTTGATATGAGGCGGGGTATCAAAATTTCTGATAATTTGTAAGAATTGCTCGGTGCGTTTGGGTGACCAACCGTGCGGACTAAAAGGCAAATACGGGGCCAACTGCGCAGCTTGTTGCTTGGTTGCAGGAGACCATAGCCAGCGCTCCAAAAACAATAAGCGCATACGCCAATCCATAAAGCTACGCTCATCGATAGCATGGACTAAGAGTATTTTGACGTTTTTGTGACGCAAATCCGCAAAAATACGCTTTTGTAAGCTGATTACTTCTTGTTTACTACCTTCAATGCATTGTAAAAACTGACCATTGCCATAACATAAGATACCAGTAATACCGTGATCTTTGTTGTGATCGCGCGCGTGCTTTTCTACTTCATCGAATATGAGGGTATTTATACGACTTTTAAAAGTAATGCTACTTACGTACACCAGCTGAATCAGTGCTGAGTCTTTTATATTTTCTAATAAATCAGTTGTATCACCATGTTGCAAAGGCATGAAAAATCCTAAAAATAACGCTTTTGTAGGGATAATAAAAGACTCAAAACTCCTCTCTAAACGAGCCGAATAATAAACTCCTCTCTAAACGAGCCGAATAATACAATTCACAAAAACGTAGTAAATGTTTACCATGCCAGAATGTCATTAGTTATCTTAGTTGATAAAATAACACCCCTTATGGAACATGCTATCGTAAAAAAGCATACCAAATAACCATTCTAGTTATGATAACTCGTTGTAAATACGATAATAAAATATTGTAACGACTAAGCGAAGTGATTGATATATTTTTATGATTTTTGTTACACAAAAATTCGGTAATATCAATACTCTATCGTTTTATTCAAGTGTGAAGCCCATTATCTGACACCCCAAATAGCCAAACAGGAATATTATGAGCAAGATTGAAAAATTAGATGACTTCCATTTAACGATTGCCGAAATTAAGAAAAAAGATTATGCCCAGTTAAAAGCCTTAATGGATCGCGTCTATGCAAACTTAGGCGGCGCATGGTCAAAGACTACGATTCACACCTTGATTGATGCTTTTCCAGAAGGTCAGATTGCGTTATTTGATCATGACCAATTAATCGGTATCGTACTGTCTATGCGTGTTGACTATGCCAAGTTTTCTAACCCGCATACTTATGATGATTTGATTGGCCACAAAGAAATTATCAAAGACAACCCTGAGGGCGATGCTATCTATGGTCTCGATGCGTTGATAGATCCTGAATATCGCGGCTATCGTTTGGGTCGTAGATTATATGATGCTCGTAAAGAGCTGTGCCGTCAGCTCAACTTTCGTGCCATTTTGGCTGGTGGTCGTATTCCAAAATATCATGACCATCAAGACCTTACCCCTGGCGAATATATTGATGCTGTTGAATCACGTGAGATTCATGACCCAGCCTTATCGTTTCAGCTGTCCAACGGCTTTATCGTTAAGCGTATTCTGACTGCCTATTTACCAGATGATAAGCAATCTAAAGGCTTTGCAACCTTGCTTGAATGGGCAAACATCTATTACGAACCCAAAGACTACAAGCCTAATACGCGCAAATCTGAGGTGCGTATCGGTGGTATTCAATGGCAGATGCGCGAAGTTGAGTCACCAGAAGAGCTACTACAACAGGTTGAGTTCTTCGTCGATATAATGGCAGATTACAACGCTGATTTTGCTTGCTTGCCAGAGTTCTTTAACGCACCATTGATGGGATTATGCGAATCAACAGATCAAAATGTCGCCATTCGGTTTTTGGCGGGTTACACCGAATGGTTTAGAAATGAGATCTCACATTTAGCTGTCAGCTATAACGTCAATGTCATTAGCGGCTCTATGCCATTGCTCGATGAAAATGACACTTTATATAATGTCAGCTATTTATGTCGCCGTGATGGCACCGTTGAAGAACAGCGTAAAATCCATATTACGCCGCATGAGCGCAGTGCGTGGGTAATTGAAGGCGGTGACGAGGTCAAAGTGTTCGATACCGACGCAGGTCGCATTGGCATTTTGGTATGTTACGATGTTGAATTTCCTGAACTTGCCCGTTTAATGGCGCTTGATGATATGGATATTTTGTTTGTGCCGTTCTGGACAGATACTCAAAACGGATATCTACGAGTGCGTCATTGTGCCCAAGCGCGCGCGATCGAAAACGAATGTTACGTTATGATTTGCGGCTCAGTTGGTAACTTGCCGCAAGTTGAAAGTCTAGATATTCAGTATGCTCAGTCGTCTATCTTTTCGCCATCGGATTTTGCGTTCCCTCATGATGCGATTATGGCAGAGACCACCCCAAACACAGAAATGGTATTCTTTTCTGATTTGAATTTGGATAAGCTCATTCATGTACGTCATGAAGGTTCAGTACACAACTTGATCGATCGCCGTGATGATTTATTTAGCTTAAGATGGAAGAAAAAATCGAAAATCTCTGCCAGTAAACTAAGCGATGAAGAACGCCGTGAAAACTCTGGTAGCGTATTGTTGGGTGATGCACTGCAAGGACGTGCCAAAAAATCTCGATAGTGCTAATCAGTAACACGGATTGAAGACAGCGGCATACCTTCAAATTGCTCCTTTATTCGTTATTACTATTAATAATACGGCTGATCATTCAGCCGTTTATTTTTATCTAAATCCTTATCTAACAAGCTTACTCACCAAGCAACTGGCTTAAGTAAAAATTAATTTAAGTAACTATGTGACAGGCAAAAAACGAAAGCTATGACTACCAATATTGAAAAGAAAAATAAAACACCTAACAAGACGCCAAAACAGAAGCTATTATCAGTACTTAAAACCGTACTTCTATATGGCATTGTCTTTTTAGCCGTATACATTGCGATCAATTGGTGGCGACAGCCCGTTATGCCCGCCAGCCCGCAGCTACAGTTAACTGACTATCAAGGTCAACCCGTTGACTTGGCCGCTATGAGTGCAGATAAGCCAGCACTGGTGTACTTTTGGGGTACATGGTGTCCGATTTGTAATGTGACCTCACCAACGATAGACAAACTTGCAGCGTCTAATGACTATCCGGTAGTCACTATCGCGATTAAATCGGGTTCTGATCAAGTGCTGCATAGTTATCTCGATGAGCATGATTATAATTTTACGACGGTTAATGACCAAGAAGGCAATATTTTCGCCGATTGGCAGGGACAGGTCACGCCTTCTTATGTCATCTTAAAAAATGGCGAGATGACGCAAGGATTGACAGGTATTCAGCCGCTTTGGTCTCTTAAACTAAGATTATGGCTTAGCGATAACTTTTAACCAAAGCTGCATGCGCTTATCTATACTTAATCAATTTACTTATTTTTGTAGTACTGCATGCGCTTATCTATACTTAATCAATTTACTTATTTTTGTAGTACGCTAAGTTAAATATACTTTTTAATTGTAAAAAGTATGGCCCTACATCCCAGGCATAGTCACAAAATCTGGTAGCGCTTTTATACGCTCTATCCAGTCTGTTATTGCTGGATAAGGCTCTAGTGATACGCCGCCTTCCTCGCTAAGTGCCACATAAGGAAAGCAAGCTAAGTCTGCTAAAGTTGGCCGGTCAAGCTCTAACCAATCACGGTCTAATAGATGCTCGTTTAAAATATCTAAGATACGAGTTGACTTATTCCGAGCCAAATCAATGTCAAGCTCATAACCAAACTTATCATGCAACCGAGCATCGTTAGGGCCTCTGGCGATCTCGCTTTCAGCGACCATTAACCACTGAACAACTTTGGCCTCTTCAGCAGGCGTCGTTGGATACCAGTCTGTTCTATCAAACTTTCTAGCAAGATAAATCAAAATAGCTTGTGAATCCCTGAGAGTCAAATCGCCATCGATCAGTACTGGCACTTCGCCAAAAGCATTGCGTTCAATGGATGCCTCGTTTTTATGTTCACCCTCCAAAAAATCCACTGGACGTAGCGTATAGGGTTGTTTTATCAGTGCTAAGAACAGCCGAATCTTGTAGCAATTCCCTGATACTTCTAAATCATAAAGCTCCATGCCTATTATCCTTGTACTAGTTGATATCTACCATCCACCATATAATAACGAATATTTGCCGTCAATTTAAATTATTGAAAACATTATTAAAATCACTGATTTTTTATATTGCGGTGCGGCTCATAATGAGCACACTAGTCACTACGTTCTCTAAAAAAACTAACCAATCATCTTATCCAACGCTTTATACTCATAATCTAATGCTTTAGCAACAGCTTCATAGGTCATATAACCTTGAGTGGTATTAACGCCTTTTGCCAATGCTGGATCATCAAGACATGCTTGCTGATAGCCCTTTTTGGCGAGTGCTTGTATATACCGTAAAGTAACATTGGACAACGCCATAGTAGAAGTGCGTGGGACAGCACCCGGAATGTTAGCCACCGCATAATGAACAATGCCGTGCTTTGTATACGTCGGACTATCATGAGTGGTGACGCGATCGGTAGTCTCAAAGACCCCGCCTTGATCGACCGCAATATCGATGATGACACCGCCATCATCCATGGATTTAATCATCTCCTCAGTCACTAATTTAGGCGTCGCTGCGCCCGGAATCAACACTGCACCAATGACCAAATCGCTCACCTTGACACTCTTGGCGATATTAACTTTGTTAGATATTAGCGTTTGCACATTATTACCGAACATCTCGGACAGCTCTTTTAGACGCTGAGGATCTAAGTCTAAAATGGTGACATCAGCACGTAGGCCAACGGCAATCTTGGCAGCTTCCGTACCAGATACGCCGCCACCGATAATAGTTACCCTGCCCTTTTGTACGCCCGGAACGCCGCCGAGCAAAATCCCTTTACCACCATAAAAAGTCTGCAAAAACTGCGCACCAATTTGCGTACTCATACGCCCAGCAATCTCACTCATCGGTGTGAGTAGTGGCAAGGAATTATCCGTTAGCTGTACCGTCTCATAAGCAATCGCCGTTACTTTGTTGTCGATTAATACTTTGGCAAGCTCAGGCTCGTTTGCTAAATGTAGATAGGTAAATAAGATTAAATCTTCTGTTAGATGTTTATATTCATCCCTCTGCGGCTCTTTTACCTTAATGACCAATTCTACGGCCCATGCTGTTGCCGCGTCATCAACGATGGTTGCGCCAGCTGCTTTATAATCATCGTCAGTAAACTGTGAACCCATGCCAGCATTGGTTTCGACGAGTACATCATGACCATCATCGACTAACACACTGACCCCATTTGGCGTTAAGCCAACCCGATTTTCATTATTCTTCATCTCTTTTGGAATACCTATTTTCATAATTTTATCTTCCTTGATGACAGTAAAGTGGTGTATTTAACTATAGAAAATAAGTGGCACAGAGTCAGTGTTATAAAGGCAGCCTAACGATGAACCATCAAGGTTATCATGCCGGAACCAACTACCTAACGCAACAGTCCCTACTATAGAGCACTCTATAATAGGGACTGTTTATTTTTAAAGGGTTGAATGAAATTATTTATGACATAAAACGTTGCGCGGCTGGCATCTTAAGCATCAAGATCCAATAGATAGCCCCTGCTGGGATTAAGCTTGCATACCAAGAGATGCTGGAAAACATCAACGCGACTACGATACCAATAGCCATGGCGATGACTGCCGCCATATTCACACCTTTATAAGGGCCGTCTTTGTCATATAGCTTATCGATATCAAGCTTTTGTTTACGCAAGAAATAAAAGTCTACTACCAAGATTGCAAATAACGGACCTAAGAATGCCGAATAGGTTTGGATAAATAGATTCAGACCAGCAGCAGATTCATCTTTTACCAGCTCCCAAGGGAAGGTGCAAAATGCCAGCAAACCTACAATGACAGCTGCTGTTTTATACTTAAGGTTAAAGATGTCCATTAAAGCATACGCAGGCGGGATAACATTATTTAAGATATTGGTCGTAACTTGCGCAAAAGCGATGAAAAGCATGGTGATAACCAGTAAAGGCTTGTTGTCGACAGCACTAGAAAACACTTGAATAGGATCAACTTCACCAGTCGCACTGGTGACCATGACGCCGATTAACCCCATAAATAGCGTCGCGGGCAAAATAGAGTTGGCGTAAATAACCACTTGACGAAACAATCCAACATTTTCGCGTAGCTCGCGCGAATAGTCAGATACGTTAAGCATCATGGTACTGTACACCCCCAAAAACAGCATCGTGGCGCCCCAAAACGGTGTGCCCCATGTGCCTTCGACGTTGATGAGATTGGTCGAGATCGTGTCGCCGTATTTATTAATGACACTAAAAAACATATAAGCAAGCGCGCCAATAATAAAAACTGAACCAATATTTTCAAGCCATTTAATGCCATGAAAACCAAGGACAGATAAACCAATCTGCAAAAACTGAAAGCCGACAAAAAAGACCACAATATTGTTATAACCAAATAGAGTGTCAGATACTAGATTCAATGCTCCAGCACCAATCCAGCTTTGAAAGCCAAACCATACAACTGCTGGTACCGAACGTACCAGTGCCGGGATACGACTACCTGAAAAGCCAAAAGCAGAGCGAGTCTGTACCATGAACGGTATGCCATATTTATGGCCT
>NZ_LNUO01000030.1:0-14226 GCF_001462175.1 Psychrobacter sp. ENNN9_III | reverse complement strand
TTGCGGTGCGGCTCATAATGAGCACACTAGTCACTACGTTCTCTAAAAAAACTAACCAATCATCTTATCCAACGCTTTATACTCATAATCTAATGCTTTAGCAACAGCTTCATAGGTCATATAACCTTGAGTGGTATTAACGCCTTTTGCCAATGCTGGATCATCAAGACATGCTTGCTGATAGCCCTTTTTGGCGAGTGCTTGTATATACCGTAAAGTAACATTGGACAACGCCATAGTAGAAGTGCGTGGGACAGCACCCGGAATGTTAGCCACCGCATAATGAACAATGCCGTGCTTTGTATACGTCGGACTATCATGAGTGGTGACGCGATCGGTAGTCTCAAAGACCCCGCCTTGATCGACCGCAATATCGATGATGACACCGCCATCATCCATGGATTTAATCATCTCCTCAGTCACTAATTTAGGCGTCGCTGCGCCCGGAATCAACACTGCACCAATGACCAAATCGCTCACCTTGACACTCTTGGCGATATTAACTTTGTTAGATATTAGCGTTTGCACATTATTACCGAACATCTCGGACAGCTCTTTTAGACGCTGAGGATCTAAGTCTAAAATGGTGACATCAGCACGTAGGCCAACGGCAATCTTGGCAGCTTCCGTACCAGATACGCCGCCACCGATAATAGTTACCCTGCCCTTTTGTACGCCCGGAACGCCGCCGAGCAAAATCCCTTTACCACCATAAAAAAGTCTGCAAAAACTGCGCACCAATTTGCGTACTCATACGCCCAGCAATCTCACTCATCGGTGTGAGTAGTGGCAAGGAATTATCCGTTAGCTGTACCGTCTCATAAGCAATCGCCGTTACTTTGTTGTCGATTAATACTTTGGCAAGCTCAGGCTCGTTTGCTAAATGTAGATAGGTAAATAAGATTAAATCTTCTGTTAGATGTTTATATTCATCCCTCTGCGGCTCTTTTACCTTAATGACCAATTCTACGGCCCATGCTGTTGCCGCGTCATCAACGATGGTTGCGCCAGCTGCTTTATAATCATCGTCAGTAAACTGTGAACCCATGCCAGCATTGGTTTCGACGAGTACATCATGACCATCATCGACTAACACACTGACCCCATTTGGCGTTAAGCAACCCGATTTTCATTATTCTTCATCTCTTTTGGAATACCTATTTTCATAATTTTATCTTCCTTGATGACAGTAAAGTGGTGTATTTAACTATAGAAAATAAGTGGCACAGAGTCAGTGTTATAAAGGCAGCCTAACGATGAACCATCAAGGTTATCATGCCGGAACCAACTACCTAACGCAACAGTCCCTACTATAGAGCACTCTATAATAGGGACTGTTTATTTTTAAAGGGTTGAATGAAATTATTTATGACATAAAACGTTGTTTTTAAAGGGTTGAATGAAATTATTTATGACATAAAACGTTGCGCGGCTGGCATCTTAAGCATCAAGATCCAATAGATAGCCCCTGCTGGGATTAAGCTTGCATACCAAGAGATGCTGGAAAACATCAACGCGACTACGATACCAATAGCCATGGCGATGACTGCCGCCATATTCACACCTTTATAAGGGCCGTCTTTGTCATATAGCTTATCGATATCAAGCTTTTGTTTACGCAAGAAATAAAAGTCTACTACCAAGATTGCAAATAACGGACCTAAGAATGCCGAATAGGTTTGGATAAATAGATTCAGACCAGCAGCAGATTCATCTTTTACCAGCTCCCAAGGGAAGGTGCAAAATGCCAGCAAACCTACAATGACAGCTGCTGTTTTATACTTAAGGTTAAAGATGTCCATTAAAGCATACGCAGGCGGGATAACATTATTTAAGATATTGGTCGTAACTTGCGCAAAAGCGATGAAAAGCATGGTGATAACCAGTAAAGGCTTGTTGTCGACAGCACTAGAAAACACTTGAATAGGATCAACTTCACCAGTCGCACTGGTGACCATGACGCCGATTAACCCCATAAATAGCGTCGCGGGCAAAATAGAGTTGGCGTAAATAACCACTTGACGAAACAATCCAACATTTTCGCGTAGCTCGCGCGAATAGTCAGATACGTTAAGCATCATGGTACTGTACACCCCCAAAAACAGCATCGTGGCGCCCCAAAACGGTGTGCCCCATGTGCCTTCGACGTTGATGAGATTGGTCGAGATCGTGTCGCCGTATTTATTAATGACACTAAAAAACATATAAGCAAGCGCGCCAATAATAAAAAACTGAACCAATATTTTCAAGCCATTTAATGCCATGAAAACCAAGGACAGATAAACCAATCTGCAAAAACTGAAAGCCGACAAAAAAGACCACAATATTGTTATAACCAAATAGAGTGTCAGATACTAGATTCAATGCTCCAGCACCAATCCAGCTTTGAAAGCCAAACCATACAACTGCTGGTACCGAACGTACCAGTGCCGGGATACGACTACCTGAAAAGCCAAAAGCAGAGCGAGTCTGTACCATGAACGGTATGCCATATTTATGGCCTGCTCTGCCATTAATCATGAGCGCAGCCCCAATAACAGTACAACCAATTGCGATAGCCAATACTACTTGTAGCAGGTTTAATGTACCAACAAGTCCCGAACCAACGGTGAATGTGCCAATGGATACACATCCCCCTAACCATGCAAACAAATAAGACCATGAGCCCATAATACGCGTAGTTTGCGGTGCCAGACTCTCCTCCCCGATTGCTTTATTATCGAGGGTTTGTACTCCTGCCGCAGCGACGGCAACTTTCGCATTTTCCATTACGTTCCCCTTCCTTGAGAAAGTTTATTGGTTAATCGTGGGTGTTAATTCATTTGGTTAATTTAACTCTCAATCGGTGCAGCATAAGCACCAACCTTGCTGGTTTTAAGACCGCAGCCAATCAAAGCCTCAACCATGCGCGTGGCAACTGTGACACCATCGATGACAGGAACGCCAGTCTCTTTTGTCAGCCATTCTGTCAAATCTGCCATGCCTGCACATCCCAAAACAACGGCTTCACAATTGTCTTCACGCACTGCACGTAAGATCTCATCACGAACCTTTTCACGTGCGCCAGAGCCTGGCTCTTCAAGAGCAAGCACTGGTATGGCAGCTGAGCGTACACGGCGGCAGCGATGTGATAAGCCATAACCATGGATAAGATCTTCGATGACAGGTACAGAACGAGGTAGCGTTGTGACCACACTAAAAGATGTCGAAATCATACTTGCGGCCTTGACTGCGGCTTCACAGATTCCAAGAACTGGCCCTGAGAAGACTTCGCGGCAAGCACCGATTCCTGGATCATCAAAACAGGCAACCACTACCCCATCAATGCCTTCTGCTTCAGCTTGTTTTAAACGCTTGATTAAACCAGGAACAGACATCGCTTCATCGTGATGCCCTTGAATAGAGGCAGGTGCATCCGTGCCAGAAGCACCAATAATGGACGTACCTACGCCAACCTTTTGACGCGCGCTTTCTACAATTTTGTCTGTCATAGACGTTGTAGAGTTTGGATTCATGACTAAGATTTTCATAGCGACTCTCTATTTATAAATTTTGCTATTGGTTTCATTTTTCATCATTGGCTTTTGTTTTTGACTACCCATAGGCGTGAAATAACCGTTGTTAACAAGCATTGTTAACTATTATTGTTAACAAAACAATCAAAAATTTATAATATTTGTTGTGGAGGTAACAGTGGCACACTATAATTGCGCCTATGAATGATATAAAAACTGAAAATACAGCTTCTAGGATCGATGCGATGCCAGAGCAAACGATTATTAACTCAATTACTGCGGCCGTGTCAGAGCAGCGGTTGCCAGCTGGAACAAAACTGGGTGAACAGGTACTAAGTGATCTATTCGACTGTAATAGGGCCAATGTCAGGCGGGCGCTCTCTACGCTTGCTACGATGCATGTGGTACAATTGCAGCCCAATCGAGGCGCATTTGTCTCAACGCCCTCTCCTAAAGAAGCTGGTGACGTCTTTGAAGCGCGTCGAACGATTGAGCGCATGCTGGCACGTAAAGTCATCGAAAACTTCACGTCACAAGATATCGCTGACATGCGTGCTACGATAGCCGCTGAAGCCAAAGCGCGTACCAAGGGAGACAAACCTGCTGAGCTTCGCCTATCACGTACGTTTCACATGCGTTTGGCGACGATCGCTGACAATCAAGTCCTAGAGAGATTTTTGAGTGAGCTGACGTTACGTACTACCTTAATTATCGGATTGTACAATACGGCTGGCTCATCTCACTGTGCCGAAGATGAGCACCTCGAAATAGTACAAGCTATCGAAAATAAGGATGAAGAACGCCTTTTGCTACTTATTGATCAGCACTTAAACCATTTGGAAGCTGGCCTTGATTTTAATGCCTCAACCAAACCTTTTTTTAATTTGGCAGAGCATCTAACCATCGTACCTGTTTAGTTGGTTAGAAGAGCCTACAATACTGACAGATTGCAGGTGTCAAATTTTTGATTGTATTCATCACGTGCTCTTAAAGCTTTAAACGAACTATAGTAGAAGATATTTCTTTTCTGCTTTTTGCCAACCCCTTCCTTTCCCTCTAGCCATACAACAGTTTGTTGACTGCATGATCTATACTGGCATTCTGTTGTAAGCTAAATCAAACCTTCTTCTTCTAGCCTATTATCATGGCAAATCACTTAACCACAACTTAATCATTTGGACTGCTTTTGTTCTAATAACTGCTTGATTCTGTCGGTCAGATCCATACATGATAGCCCCTATTTTTAGTCCCTTTTTTATCCTATAATGAGTAGCTTTGATTTTGCTAAATATGTCTGCTGGTTTATGAGTCATCACATAATATATCGCATCCCAACCCTTATCTTTCCACTGTATAAATAGAGACAAAGACGAAGACTATGACCGAATCTATCGACTATAAAGACACACTAAATCTTGCTGACACACCTTTTGCCATGCGTGCAAATCTTGCCAAACGTGAGCCTGATTGGCTTGCAGCATGGGAAGCTGACGATGTATACGGTAAAATCCGTCAGGCACGTACAGGCGCAACCAAATATATTTTGCATGATGGCCCTCCATACGCAAACGGTCAGATTCATTTAGGTCATGCAGTCAATAAAGTGCTTAAAGACATTATCGTTAAGTCAAAAACGTTATCAGGCTTTGATGCGCCTTATGTGCCCGGTTGGGACTGTCACGGCCTACCTATCGAGCAAAAGGTTGAAGCCAAGGTCGGTAAAGTCGGACAAAAAGTCTCTGCCACTGAATTTCGCGGTCTTTGTCGTGAGTACGCAAGTACTCAGATTGAATTGCAAAAGTCTGACTTTAAACGTCTAGGGGTGTTTGGTGATTGGGACAACCCTTATCTCACCATGAACTTTCATCAGGAAGCTAACATCGTACGCGCACTGGCCAAAATCTATGACAATGGGCACGTGACCCGCGGTATGAAGCCTGTGAACTGGTGCTTGGATTGTAGCTCTGCTCTAGCTGAAGCAGAAGTTGAATATCAAGATAAAGTCTCTGATGCTATCTACGTTAGCTTTGATGTACTTGATACCGAAAAGGTTGTGGCATTAAGTGAAATTGATGGCAACATTGCAGCTGTCATTTGGACCACCACGCCTTGGACACTGCCTGCTAACCAAGCGATTTCGGTACATCCTGAGCATGATTATAGTGTAGTCGCAACTGACAAAGGTAACTTCCTATTAGCGACTGACCTTGTTGAAACAGCATTAACCGAACTTAAACTCAGTGATGAAGGCGTATTGGCTACCGTATCAGGACGCGAGCTTGAAGGTCTGCGTGCTCAGCATCCATTGATTGCAGATCGTCAAGTGCCATTTATCTTGGGCGATCACGTGACTACTGATAGCGGTACGGGTCTGGTACATACTGCTCCTGGTCACGGTCTTGACGATTATATCGTGGGTCTTAAGTATAATCTGCCAGTTGAAAACCCAGTGGGCGGTACGGGCGTGTATCTAGACAGCGCGGCGGTATTCGCCGGCGAGCACATCTATAAGGCCAATCCAAAGATCATTGCCACTTTGCATGAAAATGGCCACCTCGTCAGTCATACCAAGATTGAACACAGTTACCCGCATTGCTGGCGCCATAAATCGCCCATTATTTTCCGTGCAACGCCGCAGTGGTTTATCAATATGGAAACCAAAGGTCTGCGCGAGCGTGCTCTAAGAGACATTCCAACCGTTAAGTGGACACCAGCTTGGGGTCAAAATCGCATTGAATCTATGATGACAGGTCGTCCTGATTGGTGTATTTCACGTCAGCGCACCTGGGGTGTACCGATTGCCTTTTTCACTCATAAAGAAACAGGCGAGCTGCATCCAAAGACGCTTGAGCTGATGGAGATGGCCGCACAAAACATCGCCAAAGGTGGCGTTGAAGCATGGTTTGATGCGAGCTGTGAAGATTACTTAGGCGATGAAGCTGCTGATTACGACAAGTCTACCGATACCTTGGACGTCTGGTTTGACTCAGGGACGACGCATTTTGCGGTACTTGAACAACGCGAAGAGCTGACCAACCCTGCTGATATGTATTTAGAAGGCTCTGACCAACATCGCGGTTGGTTCCAGACTTCACTGCTTACGTCTGAAGCGATGTACGAGCGCCCACCGTTTAAGCAAGTATTAACCCACGGCTTTGTCGTTGATGAAAACGGTCGCAAGATGAGTAAGTCACTTGGCAATATCATCACGCCACAAGATGAGATTAATAAAACGGGCGCAGATATGCTGCGTTTGTGGATTGCGTCTAGCGATTATCGTTATGAGATGAGCGCAGGTAAGACGGTGTTTAAAGGCGCAATTGACATGTATCGCCGTATCCGTAATACCTTGCGTTTCTTACTGGCCAATACCGACGACTTTGATCCTCAGACTAATAGCATTGCTATGGATGATCTGGTCAGCCTTGATAAATTTATTATTAAACGTACACAAGCGGTACAAGCACAAATCGTCAGTGCTTATGATGCTATGGATTTTCACCAAGTCACCCAGCATATTGCTGCGTTTTGTTCGCAAGACTTGGGCAGCTTTTATTTAGATATTATTAAAGACCGTCAGTACACCACTCAAACTGACGGACAGCCGCGCCGCTCTGCCCAAACGGCTATTTATCATATTGCTCATGCACTCATTCGCTGGATTACACCGATTTTGTCGTTTACTGCCCAAGAAGCCTGGGAAGTATTGCAAGGTAAAAACGAGCAAGATGCCGGCTATGTGTTTACCCAAGAATGGTACGAGTTCCCAGAATTTGAGCTCAGTGCCATCAGTAGTGAGGACTGGCAACGTATCATGCAAGCCAAAGACATGGTCAATAAAAACATTGAGACTGCACGCGGCGATAAGATCATCAATGCTAATTTGTCCGCTGATGTCACTCTGTATGCTGATGGCGCAATGCATGAGAGTCTAGCCAAGCTTGGCGAAGAGCTACGGTTTGTTTTGATTACTAGCAAAGCGACCTTAGCACCACTAGCTAAAGCGCCTAACGAGGCTAAGCAAATAGAAGACAGTTCAGCCGACTTGACTGTAAATGTGAGCGCTGCCACTGGCACGAAATGTGTACGCTGCTGGCATATCCGTGATGACATCGGTACAGATCCAGCACACCCTGAATTATGTGCGCGCTGCGTAACCAACGTCGTAGGCGATGGCGAGGTGCGTCACTATGCCTAACCCAACGGACTCAACTGAAAACCAGTCACCGCAGGTTGAGGCCGACGGCTCGCCCAAACCTGCTCACGCGACCACGGGTAGTTCATCAACGCCCAAAGGACGCTTGACTAAAACACCAAAAGTTATCGCTAATGGCAGTCGTGCTTTTAAGTGGTATCTACTGTCGCTTGCCGTGCTTATCATTGATCAATGGACAAAATGGCTGGCTGAAACCAAGCTAACTTTCCATGAGCCAGTACCCGTTATTGAACCCTTTCTTAATTGGACCTTAGCGTACAATTATGGCGCGGCTTTTAGCTTTTTGGCCGATGCAGGCGGTTGGCAAAAGTGGTTTTTTGCTGGACTTGCATTGATCATGTCGCTGTTTTTAATCGGCTATCTGATAAAAGCCCCGCGCCAAGCCAAGCTGCTATCTACAGGGCTAGCACTGGTACTTGGCGGTGCGGTTGGTAATTTAATCGATCGTTTACTGCACGGTCATGTGATTGATTTTATCCATGTGCACAACGCGGATGTCTGGCATTATCCAATCTTTAATATTGCCGATATGGGCATCAGTATCGGTGTAGCGATGATTGTCATTGATATGCTGTTTTTAGAAAAGAAGCGTGAAATTTAGCAATGATAATCGTAGATAGTTTTTAGATTGGGAAGGTGGGTTTACGAATACGTAACCCGCCTTTTCTTTTGCCTGTTGTTTTTGATAAATTAACGTGTTGGAGCGGCTCTTGCTACACGCTATTATCCTACCTCCCATGAAACTTCTCACGCTTTGATAACTTCTTAAGATAAGCCTTAACATGCTCTGGTAATTCAACTCCTAGCATTTTTACCCACGTAAACAGCTGCTGATAATAAATGTCTGCTAACGTAAAGCTGTCCCCTGCTATATAGTCCTGCTCATCTAACCAAGCGTAAGCAATGGGTAGCGCATTTTGGATACACTTCATGCAGTTTTCAGCTGTACCCTCGGGCCAGCTCTCAAAGTTTTGTAATACTTTGATTTTGGTCAGTATCCATAGATAACTTTCCATCTCGATCAGGCCAAAGGAGATGACTTGACGCAGTTTATAATTTTTCTCCGCGTAATCCTCATCGTCTTTGTTAGGTGTGAGTGGTTTATCAGGATGCAAGTCATTAAGGTATTCGATGATGGCCAATGATTCTGTAAATACTTTGCCGTTATGGGTTAATGCTGGGATTTTACCAAAGGGATTAATCGCTAGAAACTCAGGACTTCTTTGCTCGTTTTTTTTGGCGTCTATCTCTTTAACTTCGTAATCTAGCTCAAGCTCGCTTAGTGCCCAAATCACAGTCTCTGCTCGACTTGGCTGAGTATATTTGTACAGAGTAATCATTATTATTTACCTCGTTATAATTAGAGTCCATTTACCTGTTTGGTTGTTTATAGTTCTATAAAATTGAGCTGATAAAATACAACTTATTATAACCATATAACATACAAGCCAACGATGACAATCATTTAGAATAAGGAATAAAAGACGATTATTAAATTATTAAAAAGGTAACTACGATGACAAAGCCAAACGATAAAACAGAACCTGACTCTAAAAAAACAGTCTTCGCGGCTAGCCGCCCTAGCACTCAGCACACTGATGACAACGCTGTCACTCTATCTGTGCGACAAGCAGACATCACTACTTTAGACGTAGATGCTATTATTAATGCTGCCAATTCAAGCTTACTGGGTGGCGGCGGTGTTGATGGCGCGATTCATCGAGCGGCGGGGCCTGAGCTGCTTGAGTATTGCCGTGCTTTGAATGGTTGCCAGACTGGCGATGCCAAAATCAGTCCGGCATTTGATTTGCCCTCCCAGTATGTGATTCATACTGTAGGCCCTGTTTGGCATGGAGGTCATAGTAGCGAACAAGCACTACTTGCCAGCTGTTATCGAAAATCTTTAGAATTGGCGACTCAAAAAGGTCTCACTAGTATTGCTTTTCCATCTATTAGTACAGGCGTCTACGGCTACCCCATTGATAAAGCGGCCAAAGTCGCAATTGATACTGTTAAAGAGTATGTGCAAAACGGTTTAGAACCACTGGATGATTTTTCAATACGTGAAGTGATTTTTTGCTGTTTTTCAGCCTCAGATGCAGCCGTTTATGAGCAAGTACTGGCGCAAATTTAATTCAACGCTCTACAATAACTCGGTTAAAAAATCTAAGCCGCCGCCCACTATGATAAAGAGTAATCCTGCTAAGTTGATAATGACCGTTAAATAGTAGGTCATACGAAATTCAGGCTTTTGTGATTTGTGGCGCAGATACGTCTGTGCGACCATCGCTCCGACCCAGCCACCAAACATGCTAAGCAGGTGCAGTGTTGATTCAGGCGTACGCCAATCGCCACTTTGGGCAGCGGCTTTATCTTTGGCATACATCATATAAGTGATGAATCCTAGTGCGGCGTACCAAGCAACCACCAGCCAACTTATCTCACTGGTCAGTGCAAGTAGTATAAGCACACCATAAAAGCCGACACCAAGGAGCAAACGTTTTTTTTTGTCCGTCTTCAAACTCAGCTTGTGCCGTGCGTTGTTGATTACGTTTACGGATTTGACTGTTTTTCTTCGCCATTTGTTGTTGTACATATTCAAGCTCTTGTACTTGTCTTGCTTGCATACGACCTTTGTTGTCTTGCCCCAGCGTAAAGATGACAGACTCACCAATCTTAGGACGACGCTGTGCTTTAAATTCACTGATATGAAAAAACAATGACTTACCGCTTAGGGTTTCGATAAAACCAAAACCCTTATCATCTTGCCATTTTTTAATCGTGCCCTGTTGTCTATCTGTCATCTCTTTTGGCCTATGTCCTAAACAGTCAAATATTGTACACTATTTAGGTTACATTATTAACGCTTACATTAATGGTTAATTGTCTTATCATTTCTTACACTATATACACTATATAACCTCTAATTATTTTAACGACTAATGGCCCTTGACTATGACTGACTCCCAATTTATCAATCCAAATGAAGACACACGTATTGCCTACGGCAGTCTTGTTAAGCTTCATTTTGAAGTATCTCTAGAGAACGGTACTATCGTTGATTCAACCTTCCACCGTGATTCACCTGTTAAGCTCACGATTGGCGATGAGAGTCTATTGCCAGGGTTTGAGCAGGTACTGATGAATCTACGTGCGGGTGACACTCGCTCAGCCCATCTTGAGCCTGAACAGGCTTTTGGTGAATGGAATCCTGAAAACATCCAGCACTTTAGTCGCACTCAGTTCGCTTTAGTCACCGACAATCCAGAAGTTGGCATGTTGGTCGAATTTGAAGACAAAGGCAAAAACACCTTACCTGGTACGATCAGCGCTATCAACGACGATGAGATAGAGGTGGATTTCAATCATCCTCTTGCTGGTCAATCTGTGCTATTTAAAGTCAAAGTCTTTAAAGTGACCCCACCTGGAGTGACTGGCGTCCAGCTAATGTAATGAGTAAACGTACTATAGACAACAAAAACAATCTTCAAAAGGACATTTATATGCAATATCAGACGCTTCCGCAAATCGATGAACAAGTCTCCAAAATCTGTCTAGGTACGATGACATGGGGCCAACAGAACACCGAAACTGAAGCACACGCGCAAATGGATATGGCGCTCAGCGAAGGAGTGAATTTTTGGGATACGGCTGAGATGTATCCATCGCCGCCAGACAAAGACAAGCAAGGTGATACAGAGCGTTACGTAGGTACATGGTTTAACAAGACCAAACAGCGTGACAAGGTTATACTTGCCAGCAAAATGTCACCGATGAGCTTTTTACGCGATGGCCAGACGCGTTTTAACGCTGAGCAAATTAGTAGCGCGATTGATAGTAATCTTGAGCGTCTACAAACGGATTATATCGACATCTACCAGTTACATTGGCCTGAACGCCAATCCAACTATTTTGGAAAACGCGGTTACACTGAGGATATGGCCGCACAGCCATTAGAAGACTTGACACCATTTCTAGAAACCATCGTAGCTTTAAACGATGAAATTAAAAAAGGCCGTATTCGCGCTTATGGACTATCGAATGACACTGCTTGGGGGCTGATGCGCTATTTGTGGGAAGCGGATAAACATGGTCTAAAGGCACCGATTACGGTACAAAACCCGTACAGCCTACTCAACCGCTTATATGAAGTAGGAATGGCAGAGATTGCACATCGCTCAAACGTTGGTCTACTCGCCTATTCTCCACTTGGTTTTGGCGTCTTATCAGGTAAGTATTTAGATGGTAAACGTCCAGAGGGCGCTCGCCTGACGAAATATGATCGTTTTGAGCGTTACGTTAATGAGCAGGCAAAACAAGCAACTACCCAGTACGCTAAGATAGCCGCAGATGCAGGCTTAGATATGGCACAGATGGCACTAGCTTTTGTCAATTCACGCTCATTTGTCACTAGTAATATCATCGGAGCCACTAACCTTGAGCAGCTAAAGTCGAATATTGACAGTATTCATCTTACCTTAACCACTGATGTACTAGACGCCATTGAAGCGGTACACACACGCCAGCCTAATCCATCTCCATAAATGGCTCATACTAGTATTTACACTACTAATATGATGTTGTCTGTTACTGACATCAAAAAGGCGCAAATCGCTATAATGATAGCGATCCGCGCCTTTTTTATATGCTCTTACTCTCAACGTCAAACGTGAGGTCTTAGGCGTCAGGTGACGTGCTAAGTACTCTTGAGTGCAATTCAGCCAACCCCTCTTGCATACGCTTTTGTAGCTCATTGGTCAGCTCACTCTTACTACGGCCACTTGGGTCTAACGGTTCAAGTGGTAGTACATAAGCGGTCACGTTTTTACTATCAAGGACACGTTTGATACTGTCTTTCATCGTAAGCTTGCCATGATAAGGCAATGCTTCACTTAAGGTGCCATCTTGATTAGCATAGCATAGTACGAGCGGTTGAATCGGTACATCGGCATCGATTGCTGCTTGTAATAAAGTACCATGGATACGCTTCACTTTTTTGCCATCAGTGGTGGTCGCTTCAGGGAAGAATATAACTGAAAAACCTTCATTTAAAAAACTGGCGATTTGTGTGGTCACTGAGCCTACGTCGCCAGAGCCGCGTTTGATAAATACTGTACCTGCCGCGTGGACAAGCTTACCAAAAATGGGCCAATCGCCAATCTCGGCCTTTGACAAAAAGAAAGCGGGGCTGACAGTACCAACTACAGGAATATCCATCCACGAAACATGGTTAGATACCCATAGCCCATGATACTGCGGCACAGGCTCGACTTGGACAATCTTGACACCAAAAGAGCTTGCCATTTTACGGCAAAAAGTCTGAATATAACGTGGTAGCGTCTCACGTGGTGGTTCACGAAAAGCACCAATACGCTGTGCTGTGCGCATACCGCCCGCGATAGTCGTTGTCATGCCAGCTATTTTTTTGCCGCGACCCACTTGCTTTCTGAGCGAAAACTTCGATTTAGATTGGCTCATCTGTGCCCCTCATGATTAGATAACGGTTTGAACAATTATCTGAATAAACTCATAATTAGATAAATTAAAATTTTGATTCAGCCTAAAGATTAATATTCTTATCTTGATAAACTTAAGCCAAAAAACGAGGTAAGTATAACAAAGTTTTGTGAGTCAGTGATGATTTGTTCACTCAGTTTCCTTATGCTCTTAGTCTCCATTATCGTCAGTCTCCTTACACTGCTTTAAAGCAAGCGTGTTTCTTCTTTTCTTAAAATGTAGTACCGTTTTATCAGCAGTTTTTACCTCTATTAATAAAAAATTTAAAACAACAATATTACTTGTAACAAGTCGTACTAAGAGCGCTGTAACATAAAAACATCGCTAATTATCTTTATACGCTTTAATATCAAGACATCAGGCCACATATAGGCTTTAACTGAACGCTGCTTACATGCTATATTTTTATAAAATAGTAGCGATTTATTTACTCTATTTATAGGTGAGAATTTTTGGAATATTTTGAAAGACACTCAGGTGGCGAACGCGCCATTATCGTACATTTAGACATTCGTCAAATCCAAGATCCTGATGATCTAAGTGAATTTGAGTTGTTGGCAGATTCGGCAGGGGCTGATCGACTGGCACTAGTCACTGGGTCACGCTCAAGACCCGATGCCAAATACTTCGTCGGCAGTGGTAAAGCTGAAGAAATCGCTGAACTGGTTCGTGAACATGATGCCGATATTGTCTTGTTTAATCACAGCTTATCACCCTCACAAGAGCGTAATATCGAAACTTTAGTAAAATGCCGCGTACTTGATCGCACCGGTTTAATTTTAGATATTTTTGCTCAGCGTGCGCGTACTTATGAAGGTAAGCTGCAAGTAGAGCTTGCGCAGTTAAACCATTTGTCTACTCGCTTGGTACGCGGTTGGACGCATTTGGAGCGCCAAAAAGGTGGTATTGGTCTGCGTGGTCCGGGTGAGACTCAGCTTGAGACTGATCGCCGCTTGTTACAGACGCGCGTCCCGGTCA